>CAJQNQ010000241.1 GCA_905479725.1 uncultured Paracoccaceae bacterium
TTCTTGGTCGAGGTGATGCGTTCCTGCATCGCGCCCATGTCGGTGGCCAGCGTCGGCTGGTAACCCACGGCGGACGGGATGCGGCCCAGCAGCGCCGACACTTCCGAACCGGCCTGCGTGAAGCGGAAGATGTTGTCCACGAAGAACAGCACGTCCGAACCGGTGTCATCGCGGAACTGCTCGGCCAGGGTCAGGCCCGACAGCGCGACCCGCATGCGCGCACCCGGCGGCTCGTTCATCTGACCGTAGACCAGGGCGATCTTCGATTCTTCCAGGTTATCGATGTTGATAACGCCGGATTCGATCATCTCGTGATACAGGTCGTTGCCTTCACGGGTCCGCTCGCCAACACCCGCGAACACCGACACACCCGAGTGCACCTTGGCGATGTTGTTGATCAGTTCCATGATCAGAACCGTCTTGCCCACGCCGGCGCCGCCGAACAGGCCGATCTTGCCGCCCTTGGTGTAGGGGGCCAGCAGGTCGATGACCTTGATGCCCGTCACCAGGATTTCCGATTCCGTCGACTGGTCCTCGAAACCCGGGGCCGGCTGGTGGATACCGCGCGTTTCCTTCGAGGACACCGGGCCCTTTTCGTCAACCGGCTCACCGACGACATTCAGGATGCGGCCCAGCGTGGCGGACCCCACGGGCACCTGGATCGTTGCGCCGGTGTCGGACACGCCCTGACCGCGCACCAGACCTTCGGTGGCGTCCATGGCGATGGCGCGCACGGTGCTTTCGCCCAGGTGCTGCGCGACTTCCAGGATCAGTCGTTTGCCATGGTTGTCGGTTTCCAATGCGTTCAGAATCGCGGGCAGATCGCCTTCGAACTGAACGTCGACGACAGCGCCGATCACCTGGGTGATCTTGCCGGTAGCTTTCGCTTTGGCCATAGTGTTTCTCCGGTTCCTCAGAGCGCCTCGGCGCCCGAAATGATCTCAATAAGCTCGGTGGTGATGGCAGCCTGACGCGAGCGGTTATACTGTATGCTCAGGCGGTCGATCATATCGCCAGCGTTGCGCGTCGCGTTGTCCATGGCGGACATGCGGGCGCCTTGCTCGGACGCGCCGTTTTCCAGCAGCGCCGTGAAGATCTGCGTCGCGACAGAGCGCGGCAGCAGGTCGGCGAGGATCTGTTCTTCGGACGGTTCATACTCGTAAACCGCATCGCTGTCGGTGGCGCCTTCGGCATCCTCGCTGACTGTCGCGGGGATGACCTGCTGCGCCGTCGGGATCTGGCTGATCACCGATTCGAAGCGGTTGAAGAAGAGGGTGGCGACATCGAAATCGCCCGCATCGAAGCGGCCCAGCACGTCCTGCGCGATCTGGCGCGCGTTCTCGTAGCCGATCCGCTTGACATCGCTCAGATCGACATGGGCCACCATGTGGCTGCCCAGTTCACGCTTGAGCTGCTCGCGGCCTTTCTTGCCGACGGTCAGGATCTTGACCGTCTTGCCCTTGGACAGCAGGTCTTGCGCGTGGGTCCGCGCCAGCTTCACGATCGACGAGTTGAAACCCCCGCAGAGGCCCCGCTCGGCGGTCATGACGACCAGCAGGTGGGTCTTGTCCGACCCCGTCCCGGCCAGCAGGCGCGGGGCGCTATCTGATCCGGCGACCGAAGCGGCAAGTCCGTTGACAACGGCTGCCATCCGGGCGGCGTAGGGCCGCCCGGCTTCGGCTGCATCCTGGGCACGACGGAGCTTGGCCGCCGCGACCATCTGCATGGCCTTGGTGATCTTCCGGGTCGATTTGACCGAGTTGATCCGGTTTTTCAGGTCCTTGAGGTTAGGCATCTACCGTGTCCTCTGGTTCCCGCCCTCAGGCGAAGTCTTTTGCGAATTCGTCCAGTGCGGCACGGATCTTGTCTTCCAACTCACCTTTGACCTTGCGGTCATTGTCGGTGATGTCGGCCAGAAGATCCGCATGTTTGCCACGCAGATGGGCCAGGAGACCCTGCTCGAAACGACCGACCGCGCCCACCGACAGCGTGTCCAGGTAACCCTGGGTGCCGGCATAGATGACGCAGACGATTTCCGCGTTGGTCAGCGGGGCGTATTGCGGTTGCTTCATCAATTCGGTCAGGCGGGCACCGCGGTTCAGCAGCTTTTGCGTGGCGGCATCCAGGTCCGATCCGAACTGCGCAAAGGCCGCCATTTCGCGATACTGCGCCAGTTCCAGCTTCACCGGGCCGGCGACCGACTTCATCGCGTTGGTCTGGGCGCTTGAGCCCACGCGCGACACCGACAGACCGGTATTCACGGCCGGGCGGATACCCTGGTAGAACAGTTCGGTTTCCAGGAAGATCTGGCCGTCGGTGATCGAGATCACGTTGGTCGGAATGAAGGCCGACACGTCGCCACCCTGGGTCTCGATGACCGGCAGCGCGGTCAGCGAGCCCGCGCCGTTGTCCTCGTTCAGCTTGGCCGAACGCTCCAGCAGGCGCGAGTGCAGGTAGAACACGTCACCCGGATAGGCTTCGCGGCCCGGCGGGCGGCGCAGCAACAGCGACATCTGGCGATAGGACACGGCCTGCTTGGACAGGTCATCGTAGATGATCAGCGCGTGGCGGCCGTTGTCACGGAAGAATTCTGCCATCGCGGTCGCGGCGTAGGGGGCCAGGAACTGCATCGGCGCCGGGTCAGAGGCTGTCGCGGCAACAACGATGGAATACTCCATCGCGCCGTTTTCTTCCAGCTTCTTCACCAGCTGGGCCACGGTCGACCGCTTCTGGCCGATGGCGACATAGATGCAGTAAAGCTTCTTGCTTTCGTCATCGCCGGCGGCGGCGTTGTAGGATTTCTGGTTCAGGATCGCGTCCAGCGCCACGGCGGTCTTGCCGGTCTGACGGTCACCGATGATCAGCTCGCGCTGGCCACGGCCGATCGGGATCATCGAGTCGACGGCTTTCAGGCCGGTTGCCATCGGCTCATGCACCGATTTCCGCGGGATGATGCCCGGCGCCTTGACGTCGGCCACGCGGCGCTCGGACGCGTCGATCGGGCCCTTGCCATCGATCGGGTTGCCCAGGCCGTCCACGACGCGTCCCAGCAGGCCGTTGCCGGCGGGCACGTCCACGATGGACTGCGTGCGCTTGACGGTGTCGCCTTCCTTGATCGAACGGTCGTCACCGAAGATAACGACACCGACATTGTCGGCTTCAAGGTTCAGCGCCATGCCGCGAATGCCGCCCGGGAACTCGACCATTTCGCCCGCCTGGACGTTGTCGAGACCGTGCACACGGGCAATACCGTCGCCAACGGACAGGACGCGACCGACTTCGGCCACTTCAACCTGTTCGCCGAAATTCTTGATCTGCTCCTTGAGAATCGCAGAGATCTCAGCTGCTTGGATACCCATTTATCCGACCTCTTTCATAGTGTTCTGGAGGGCCGCGAGCTTGGATCGGATCGACGTGTCGATCATCTTCGAGCCCACTTTCACAATAAGACCGCCAATGAGTTTTTCATCGACGGCGACATTCAGTTTAACGGTTTTCCCGATCCGGTCCTTGAGCGTGGATGCCAGCGCATCGGCCTGGGCCTTGGACAGGACGATCGCCGACGTGACATCGGCCGTAACCTCGCCCTTTTCATCGGCGATCTTGCGACGCAGCGTGGCGCACAAATGCGACAGCGCGAACAGCCGGCGGTTGCGCGCCATCATGCCCAGGGCGCCGCGCATGGCGGGCGACAGCGCCATCTTTTCGGCCAGGGCAGAGACCGCCTTGGCCAGATCCTCGCGGGAATACACCGGCGACGACAGAACCGCACGCAGTTCCGCGCTGTCGGCCAGTGCCGTTTCCAGCTGATCGATATCGCCTTCCAGAGCGGCAAGCGCGCCGCCCTCCTTGGCCAGATCGAACACGGCAGTGGCATAGCGTGCAGCGATGCCGATAGAGATCGAAGCAGGTTCGGACACGTCCACCCTTTCGAATTTGTGCGCCCTCCGACCTCGCGCAAGGTCCGGGCATTGGTCAGGGTGCTCGGGTAATTGCGCGGCACCTGAAATCGGCGCGGGTGTAGCAGAGCAATCCGTGTCCCGCAACCTTCAAGCGGGCGTGAAGTTGAGCCTGTTAGCGCTTAATTCACACGCCGCGGGACAGATTGTCGCAGAAGCGGCATGTCGCCGGCGCGAATTGATGCTGCATCGCAGAAAATACGGACGCCAGTCCGCGTCCGACACTGGTCCGCGAAACCGACGCAAAACGCAGATTCGGGACCTCTGTTTTGTATCCGCCCCCGGTTGGCCCGGCTGGACATCGGTTCGACAAGGGCGTCAGCCACCTGATCGTTCGATGTCGACCGTCGAATGCCACCAGATTCGCGCGGTCTGGCAAAGGCCGCCGGGCGCGAATTCGGCCGTCAACATACCGTCCAGAATGAGCCTGGGCAGCGGATCGCCCGGCGCGCGCGACGGCAATCCGGTGCCGGTGGAGGCCGCCCAGATGTCGAACAGCTTTTCCGAGGCGACCTGATACGACACGCGCCACTGCGCGATGCCGCCGGTCTCGGACCGCGACAGAACCCGATAGGTCAGCGAAATGTCGCGCTGCAATTCGATGCGCGCCCAATAACCCGCCAGTTCCGCCGGACCGCGCTGAACCTGGAAGGGCGTGTTGTGATAGGCGCCATCGGGGGTGAACAACGCCGCGAACCCGTGCTTGTCCTGCCCCTCCCAGACCCGCTTGTAGGCCGCCATGAAGTCATGAATGTTCATTCTTGCAGTTCCACCGGGTTGATCTGTCGGTTCAGGCGGTCGTCCTTGGGTGTCCGCCAGGCTGGCTGCGCCCCGCTGACGGGAATGCCCTCGAGCACGCGCAACGGCGCGCGCCGGGTGACGCGCAATCCGCGCGGTGCCGCCGTGTCGCGGCGCACCGCTTCGATCATCAGGACACCGCCCATGCGCTCCACCCCCCATTTGCTGCCCGCGCGTTCGATGCCACGCGCCGACCGTATCCAGAACCGGCGTTCCGACGGCGGAAAGAACAAGGCGCTGGTATGACCGGTAGGGACGAAACCGCTTTCTTGCAACTGACGCTCGATCTGGCGGCGCGTGTAGGGACGCCCGAACCCGAAGGGCGTGGCGTCCGAGCGCGCCCACAACCCGCCGCGCGACGGCAGGATGAACAGCGCGCGACCATGCGGCGCCAGGGCGCGGTGCGCCTCGTCCAAGAGAGCCAGCGGGCGGTCGCTGGTTTCCAGACCGTGCATCATCACCAGCCGGTCGATGCTGTCATTGGGCAGCGGCCAGCGCGCCTCCTCGCACAGCACGGAATGATTGTCGCCGTCGGCCGGCCAGTGCATCACCCCCTGCGGCGCCGGCATCAGGCTGACGATCCGCTCGGCCTGGGTCAGGAACGGACGCAGCAACGGCACCGCGAACCCGTAGCCCGCCAGGGTCAGGCCGCGCACATCGCCCCAGCGCTGGACCAACCTGTCGCGCACGCCCTTCTGGGCCGCGCGCCCCAGTTGGCTGCGGTAATAGAAGTCGCGCAGTTGTCGCACATCCAGATGCATGCCTTGCCTTCATGCCGAGCCTCGACTTGCACCCTGCCCCAAACGGCATATCTTTGCAAAGCCCGCCCGACGCCGCGCCCCCCCTTGTCGCAGGACCTGTCATGACCCTCGCCATCATTCGCTGCCTTTCAGACAATTACGCCTTCTTGCTCCATGAGCCCGAAACCGGCGAGACCACGCTGATCGATGCGCCGCAGGCCGTTCCGATCCAGGCGGAGCTGGCGGCGCGCGGATGGACGTTGACCCGCATCTACATCACCCACCACCACTGGGACCATGTCGATGGCCTGGAGGCGTTGCGCGCGGCCACCGGCGCCGAAGTCTGGGGCAATGGCGCCGACGCGCATCGATTACCGCCGCTGGACCGGACTTTCGCGGTCGGCGACACCCTGCCCGGCGGCGCACAGGTGATCGACGCGTCGGGCCATACCAGGGATCAGGTGGCGCTGTATTTTCCTGGCCGGGCTTCGGTGTTTACCGCAGACAGCCTGATGACCCATGGCTGCGGGCGCCTGTTCGATGGCACCGCCGACGAGATGTTCGACACCGTCGCCCGCCTGTCCGCCCTGCCCGATGAGACCCTGCTCTATTCCGGCCACGACTACGCGCAGCCCAATCTGGACTTTGCCGCGCGCTACGCCCCCGATGCCGGCGCATTGGCCGCGCGGCAGGCCGAATTGCCCGGCCTGGCCGCCAAGGGGCTGGCGACGACGGGGACCAGTCTGGCATCCGAACGGTTGCTGAATCCTTACCTGCGCTGCCATTTGCCCCAGGTTGCCGCTGCGGCAGGCGTGCCTGGCGCCAACCCGCGCGCCGTGCTGGCCGCGATCCGCGCGCAAAAGGATGCCAGCTGACAAAACCGGCGCTTTCCTGCGTCCGGGAAAGGTGCCAAACTGAATCGTGAGGCAAATTGGTAAAAAGGGGGCTTGAAGCGGCGCCCGGAAAACCAAAGTTTAATCCCATGCGCCCATGCTGGTGCATGACCGCTCCGGGTGATTGCCCGGTTCGGACCCCTGCGGCCCCGGCCGCACAATTGAAAGGAGCAGTGCCGTGCCCTCGTTTTCCGCGACTCTTGAACAGGCGATCCACAGCGCACTGGCCTTGGCCAATGCGCGGCGGCACGAACTGGCCACGCTCGAGCATCTGCTGCTGGCCTTGATGGACGAACCCGACGCATCGCGCGTCATGCAGGCGTGCAATGTCAATCTGGACGATTTGCGCAAGACCCTGGAAACCTTTGTCGAGGACGATCTTTCAACTCTTATTACCAATGTCGAAGGCTCCGAAGCGGTGCCGACGGCGGCGTTCCAGCGGGTGATCCAGCGTGCGGCGATCCATGTGCAAAGCTCCGGCCGCAACGAGGTGACAGGCGCCAACGTGCTGGTCGCCATCTTTGCCGAGCGTGAATCGAATGCCGCCTATTTCCTGCAGGAACAGGACATGACGCGCTATGACGCGGTGAATTTCATCGCCCACGGTGTCGCCAAGAACCCCAGCTATTCCGAACCCCGCCCCGTCACCGGCTCCGAGGACGAGGAACAGCAGCCTCAGGACGCCAAAACCGACGCCAAGGATTCTGCGCTGGCGAAATATTGCGTGGACCTCAACGAAAAGGCGCGTGAGGGCGAAGTCGATCCGCTGATCGGTCGCGGCCCCGAGGTGGAACGCTGCATCCAGGTGCTGTGCCGCCGGCGCAAGAACAACCCGCTGCTGGTTGGCGATCCGGGGGTCGGCAAGACGGCCATCGCCGAGGGCCTCGCCAAGAAGATCGTGGATGGTGAAACCCCCGACATCCTGGCCGGATCGACGATCTACTCGCTGGATATGGGCGCGCTTCTGGCGGGAACCCGCTATCGCGGCGATTTCGAGGAACGTCTCAAGGCGGTCGTCAAGGAATTAGAGGACCATGAGGACGCGGTGCTGTTCATCGACGAGATCCATACCGTCATCGGCGCCGGCGCGACATCGGGCGGGGCGATGGATGCCTCGAACCTGCTGAAACCCGCGCTGCAGGGCGGCAAGCTGCGCTGCATGGGGTCCACGACCTACAAGGAATTCCGCCAGCATTTTGAGAAGGACCGCGCGCTCAGCCGCCGGTTCCAGAAGATCGACGTGAATGAACCCACGGTCGAGGATTCGGTGAAAATCCTGATGGGGCTGAAGCCCTACTTTGAGCGTCACCACGACCTGCGCTACACCAACGACGCGATCAAGACGGCGGTGGAACTGGCCGCGCGCTACATCAATGACCGCAAGCTGCCGGACAAGGCGATCGACGTGATCGACGAAGCCGGCGCGGCGCAGCATCTGGTCAGCGCCGCCAAGCGCCGCAAGACCATCACCCCCAAGGAGATCGAGGCGGTTGTCGCCAAGATCGCCCGCATCCCGCCCAAGAACGTGTCAAAGAACGACACCGAATTGCTGCGCGATCTGGAAAATACGCTCAAGCGCGTGGTGTTCGGTCAGGAACAGGCGATCGAGTCGCTGTCCTCGGCGATCAAACTGGCCCGCGCGGGCTTGCGCGAGCCGGAAAAGCCGATCGGCAACTACCTGTTCGCCGGCCCAACCGGCGTCGGCAAGACCGAAGTGGCCAAGCAACTGGCGGCAACGCTGGGCGTGGAGCTGTTGCGCTTCGACATGTCCGAATACATGGAAAAGCACGCCGTTTCGCGCCTGATCGGCGCGCCACCGGGCTATGTCGGATTCGATCAGGGCGGTCTGCTGACCGACGGTATCGATCAGCACCCGCATTGCGTGCTGCTGCTCGATGAAATCGAAAAGGCGCATCCGGATGTCTACAACATCCTGCTCCAGGTGATGGACCACGGCACGCTGACCGATCACAACGGGCGCACGGTGGATTTCCGCAACGTGATCCTGATCATGACCTCGAACGCGGGCGCGACCGAGCAGGCCAAGGCGGCAATCGGCTTTGGCCGGGACCGGCGCGAAGGCGAAGACACCGCCGCGATCGAGCGGACTTTCACGCCGGAATTCCGCAACCGCCTGGATGCGGTGATCAGCTTCGCGCCGCTGGGCAAATCGACGATCATGCGGGTGGTCGAGAAATTCGTGCTTCAGCTGGAAGCGCAGCTGATGGACCGCAACGTGACCTTCGAGTTGTCCGACGAGGCCGCGGCCTGGCTGGGCGACGCCGGCTATGACGACAAGATGGGCGCACGCCCGCTGGCCCGCGTCATCCAGGAGCACGTCAAGAAACCCCTCGCCGAGGAACTTTTGTTCGGACGTCTGACCAAGGGCGGCCTGGTGCGCGTGGTGGTGCGCGACGACAGGATCGCGCTCGAGATCGAGGAAACCGAAAAACCACGCATTTCCGGGTCAAAGCCGCCCCTGCTGACGGCGGACTGATCGCCCGCACTCTACAACGACAAGACGCGCCCGGTCACCGACCTGGCGCGTTCTTGCGTTTCATCTTGCGAAAAATACTCGACACGAACCTCTCCCCCCGTCTCGCCCTCCGGAATAAGGGCGCGCGCAAGCGGGTGGGCGGGTGGGACCGCCGCGCGCGCCCGGTAACCGCCGCCGCCGCCAAACGCACAATGCGCGCACGGATATGGTCTCGCAACTTTTGCCCGCCCATTTGTTGGCCGCCCGTCAGCTAGCCGCCCGTCAGCTGGCTGCAAGGCGCCGCAACTGCGCCCAATGGTCTGCGTGACGGCCTGCAAACCGGTGCGGCCCAAACCCCGGTCCGTTCCACGCCAGCAGCGCTGGCACCCGTTGCCCCGCCGTGACTTACCCGCTCACCGCTCGGTCAGTTTCATTTCGATCCGCCGGTTGAGCGCGCGGGCCTCGCGGGTGTGCCCCTCTGCCACGGGCCAGAATTCCCCGAATCCGGTGGCCGCCAGTCGGCGCGGGTCGAAGTTCAATTCGTCGATCATATACATGACCACCGCAAGCGCGCGCGCCTGGCTGAGCTCCCAGTTTGACGCATATTCCCCACCTGGCGGGATCGGTATGCTGTCGGTGTGTCCGTCCACGCGCAGGATCCAGTCGATACTGCTTGGAATTTCCTGCGCCGCCTCGGACATGATCGACACAACATTGCCGATCTGCGCGCGCCCCCCGTCGGACAGTTCAGCCGAACCGGAATCGAACAGCACTTCGGATGAAAATACAAAGCGGTCGCCGTCGATTCGCACCCCTTCCCGGCCGTCCAGGATTTCCCGAAGCTGACCAAAGAATTCGGACCGATACTGCGCCAATTGTTCAGCTTCGGCCTCCAGCCGCTGGCGCTCGGCCGCCTCCAGATCGGCGCGGCGGCGTTCTTCGGCGGCCACGCGCGCCAGCGCGGCGTTCAGATCGGATCCCAGGGTCTGGATCTGGGTGTTCGCGTCGGCCTCACGCACGCGGGATTCGCCCAGCAGCTCCTGCAGACCCGCGACCTGCCGCTGCAACTGGGCCACCTGCTGGTTCAGCAGCGCCAGCCGCTGTTGATCTTCGCTCGCCAGCGCCTCGGCCTCGGCCAGTTGTTCCGCTGCCAGCGACAACAGCGCTGCGTTTGTTTCGGACTCGGTCAGCCGCCGGTCCAACCGCTCTTGCATCCCGTCGCGCGCTGCCTGGGCGGCGGCCAGCAGCGTCAGCGTCTCCTCGGCCCGGCGCCGCTGTGCTTCCAGCGCCAACGTCAACGCGGTCAGTTCGGCATCGGATTCGCGCAACCGTTCGCGCAGGGCCTCGGCCGCTGCAAGCTCTGCCAGGCGCTGTTGCTCCTCGTCGCTCAGAGTGCCCTCAACTTCGGCCAACCGTGCGCGCAAGGCTTGCGCAGCCGCCGCTTCGGCCAGGCGCGCCGCCTCGGCTTCGCTCAGCTCGGCGGAGAGTTGTTCTCGCTGTGCCATGAATTGTGCCAGGGCCTGCTGACGCGCCAATTGCTCTCGCGTCAACTGCTCCTCCAGTGCCGCGATCCGCGCCTGCGTGTCGTCATCCAGCGCCGCCAGTTGCGCCAGGGCCTGCTGGCGGGCGATCTGCTCGTCCGACAGCGCCGCCTCAAGCTCGGCAATCCGCGCCTGCGACGCGCTGTCCAGCGACGCCAACTCGGCCAGAGCCTGCTGGCGCGCCAGGTCCTCGGCGCTCAACGCGGCTTCCAGTTCGGCGATGCGCGCGGCGGTGCCCTCATCCAGCGCCGCCAACTCGGCCAGCGCCTGCTGGCGGGCGATCTGCTCGTCCGACAGCGCCGCCTCAAGCTCGGCGATCCGCGCCTGCGACGCGCTGTCCAGCGACGCCAACTCGGCCAGAGCCTGCTGGCGCGCGCTTTGTTCATCGGATACCTGGCGGTCCAGATCCGCGATCCGGGCCTGCTGGTCGTCACTTTGCGCGCCCAGGGCTTGCAGATCGGCCTCGCGCAGCGCCAGTGTTGCCGCTGTCTGCGCCTGAAGGGCCAGCGCAGCGAGCCTTGCGGCCTCGGTCGTGGCCAGGGTGTCGGTGACCCCGTTCAAGCGCGCCTGCGTGTCATCGCGTTCGGTGGTGATCCGTACCAGCCTGTCGCGCGTGTCGGCAAGGGCCGTCACCGCGGCGTCGCGGGCCTGTTCGGTCTGGGTCAGGCGGGTCAGCATTTCGGCCAGCGAGGCTTCGCCCTGCGCAGCGCGCGCGCGCATCTCGGCCAGCGCCAGTTCAACCGCCTCGCGCTCGGCGGCGGCCAGCCGCGCGGCTTCCTGCTGGGCGTCGATTTCATCGCGGGCGCTGGCCAGCGCAATGTTCAGCGCCTCGGCTTCGGTCATCAGCGTGTCACGGTTCGCTTCGGTCGCGGCCAGTTGCGCACCCAGATCCGTCCGTTCGGCGATCAGCGCGGCCACCTGCGCCTCGAAGGCGGTGATTTGGGTCTGCGCTGCGTCCAGTTCGGTGCCGCGCGCCTGCAGATCGCGACCCAGCGCGGCGATCGTCGCTTCCTGCTGGCGCGCGGTGTCGCGCAGGCTGTCCAGGTCGGCGTTCAGCCCGGCAACCCGGCCCGTCAAGCTGTCCACCCGGGAGCGCGACAGGCCCAGGGCATTGGTCAGGCTGGACACCTGCGCCGCCAGGCCTTCAAGCTCAAAGTCCTGATCCGAGATCGTTTCGCGCATGACGCTCTGAACGATCATGAAGATCGACAGGACGAACATCAGAATCAGCAAGAGCGCCGTCATGGCGTCGACGAAGCCCGGCCAGATCGAGCCCGAGAATCGCTGGTTCCCGCGGCGCGAGAGGCCCATCACTCGTATCCTTCGGGCCCGATGGCGGGCGGCGCCTGCCGGTTGAGCTGGCGCACGGCCTGCGTCAGCGCGGTCAGATCACTGCGCAGATCGGCCATGGATTCCTGCCGCCCGGCTGAAATTTCTTCCAGAATGCGCACCAGTTGCACATCCATCGAACGCAGGCGCAGGCGCGCTTCCGCCTCGATATGAGGCTCTTCCTCGGCACCCATCTGCGCTTCTATCAAGGCGATCAGGCGTTCCTGCCCTTCGGCGACCCGCAACAGCCCCTGCGCGGATGCGTTTTCCAGCTCGGAACGCTGCGAAAGCCGTTCGACCGCTTGCGCCAGGGTGGCCAGCCCCTGATCCAGCTGCGCGCGCCCGGCCTCGCCTTCGGCTTGCAGCGCGCGCATCCCGTCCATCTGCGCGGCCAGGCTGTCCAGGACTTCGGCAACCGCGCCCAGCCCGTCGGCATTGCCGTCGCCTTCGGTCGCGGTGCCAAGCCGGGTAATCGACGAGAGCCATTCCTCGAGTTCGCGGTAAAACTGGTTTTGTGCCTGGCTCGCGAACAGTTCCAGAATTCCGACGACCAGCGAGCCGGCCAACCCCAGCAACGAGGACGAAAAGGCCGTGCCCATGCCGCCCATCTGTGCTTCCAGACCGCTCATCAACCGGCCAAACCCGGCCATGGCGCTCTCGCCGTCCTGCGGCGCAAGCGAGCGGATGGTCTCAACCACCGCCGGGACCGAGGTGGCAAGACCATAAAATGTGCCAAGAAGGCCAAGGAAAATCAGCAGGTTGACAAGATATCGCGTGATGTCACGCTCTTCGTCGATCCGCGTGGCGACGGATTCCAGGATCGATCTTGCCGAGGTTGCGCTGATATGGCGGGTCGATCCGCGAGACCGCAGCAGTGACGCCAGCGGCGCCAGCAGACGCGGCGCGATGGTGATCTGATGGCCCGGCGTTTCCGCCACGAACCCGCCCACCCAGCGCACCGACGTGAACAGCTGGATCACCTGCCACAGCGTGGCCAGAACACCGATCACGAACACCAGCAGGATGAAGCCGTTCAGCCAGATATTGGCCAGGAAAATTCCCGAGATCCGCGGATAGGCCAGCGTCACCCCGGAAAGAACCAGCGTCAGCGACACCAGCATCAGCGACACCTGGCGCCATGGCCGCGTGAACTGAACGGCCCCGATCGGCCCCAGCACACCCGCTCTCAATGAATTCGCCATATGTCCTTCCCGGTGTTGATGCCACAAAATCTAGTAGCAAAGCGCCCATTTGCCAATACAAACCTAAGCCGGTTTCAACACCTTCACGCGATCCGAAAGCCATTCCAGTTCCGGATCACGCAGGCCCAGCTCGGTCAGGTGGGCGGTGGTCTGGAGCAGGTATTCGCAATTGGGCCCGCGCCCGCCGACCGCGCCGGCGATGATCCGCGCCTGTTCTTCCAGCGACAGCCCGCCGCAATACTGAACATGATCGCGGTCGATGACATAGGTGACGGCCTCGACCCGGCGCCCGTCGCGCAGCGCCACGGGCTGCCGGGTTTCCAGATAGGCCGCCGAGATCAACTCACGCGCGCGCAGGTATTCCAGGGTTTCCTCGGCGATTTCGGGGGCGATTTCAAACGCCACGCCATCGCATCCGCCCCCCTGCGCGGCATCCAGTGCCAGCACCAGCCCGGGGTGATCCTCGGTTCCGCGGTGGTGGATCGAACGCATGCAGAACGAGCGGTGAAACCCCTCCAGCCGCCCGATCTGGCGCGAGCTCCAGGCAAAGCCCGGATTCCACACCAGCGACCCATACCCGAAAACCCAAAGCGGTGGCATCACGTCACAGTCCAATTGCGCGCGCCGGGACTGGCCGCGCCCTGCATCGGCATGTAAACAGCCGGGCAGGGAAACACAACGGGGACTACCATGCGCATTCTGACCATACTTGCCGTGCTGGCGGCGCTGGGTTGGGGCGGATACTGGTTCGTGGGCTCTCGCGGGCTGGACCGGGCGATCACCGCTGGCCTGTCGCGCTTGCCGCAGGTCCAGGTCGACGGGTTTTCAATCCGCGGGTTCCCCAACCGGTTCGACGTGACCTTCGATGCGCCGCAGGTGCAGGCCCAGGGGATGCAATGGTCGGCGCCGTTTGCGCAGGTTTTCGCGCTGTCCTACCGGCTCAATCATCTGCTCGCGGTTTTTGCGAATACGCAGCGGCTGACCGGGCCGGGCTTCGACGCGACGCTTATCAGCGAGGACATGCGCGCCAGCCTGGTGATGGAGGCCGGGCTGGACCTGCCGCTGGAGCGCCTGACCCTGGTCGGCGAGGCGTTGACACTGTCGTTGGCCGGCCAGTCGCATCTTGCGGACACGCTGCGCGCGGCCAGCCGGCGCATTACCGACACCCGCCAGGAAGTGGTGATCTTGCTGGAGAATGTCTATCCGGATCCGGACCTGATGGACCGGCTGGATTCGCAGGGCCTTTGGCCGCGCGCATTTCAGGTCCTGCGTCTGGACGGTCAGGTTGAGACCGACCGCCCGCTGGACCGCTATCTGATCGGCGGGCCGCAGCCGCGGATCGTGTCCGCGGCGCTGACCGGCGGGCGCATTGCCTGGGCCGGTGTGGACATCACCGCGTCGGGACGGCTGGAGCCGGGGGCGGACGGGCTGCTTTCAGGCGACGTGCAGATCAGCGTGACGGGGTATCGCGCCTTGCTGGAAACCGCGCGCGCGGCCGGATGGATCCCCGCCGACAGCATGACGATGCTGAGCATTGCCGCGCAATCCCTGGAGGATCCCGACGACCCCGAAACGCTGCGCGCGGACCTGACGGTCGCAAACGGAACGCTGCGGCTCGGGCCGCTGGTTCTGGGCCAGTTCCCCGCGTTGTTCTGAGCGGGCTACTTTACGGATCGCAGCGGCGAGGGCGTTCCGGTTGCGGACCTGCCTGTGTCTTGCTGCCCGTCTTGCTGCCCGTCTTGCTGGCCGTCATCGCCCTTCGGGATGGCGGCCAGTTCCTCGCGAAGAACGACGCGCAGGTCATTCATCAATTCGGCGCGCATTTCATCGATGCGCCGCTGTTCCTCGGCCTCGTGATCGACCACCGGCGCGCCCGGCACCTTGAAGAACGCCGCCTGTATGCGGTCGTGCAGGATCTCGGCCAGCGCGGCACCGGCCAGGACGCCCGAAATATCGGCGCCGAAGTCAAGCCACTCGGCCGATCGCCCGACGCTGGGCTGAATCAGCTCGATCACCCCGCCATACAGGATTGTCAGGGGCACCGCCCAGCGCCAGCGGCGCGAATCCGTCAGGATCAGGGGAAAGATCAACGCCGCGAAGGCGAGGAAGTGATAAAGCTTGTCCAGGCCATTGATGCTGATCGCGCGGTCCGGGATCGGCGTCAGCGTCAAGGACGCCACCAGAACCGCGATCAGCACGCCCAGAACGACGCCAAGCTTTTGCCACAGCCAAAGCCTGTCCAGCGCCATGACGCGGCTGGAGGTTTGCAGGTCACGCAGCGGGCGCAACTGCTCGTTGATCGGGTCGGTGTCGTTCATCGCTGGCCTGATCCGTGCTCGCTCGAGTCCGATATTGGCATTTTGCAAGAGATTGCGGCAACACTGTGTCCGCCGGATTCATGAGCCGCCGGACACAGGGTTGGCTGGGTGCGGGCTTCGATCAGGCCTGGTCCGCGCGCATCAACGCGCCATCGCGCACGATGGTCGTGAGGCGCGACAAGGCGCGCTCTTCCAACTGGCGCACGCGCTCTTTCGATATCCCCATCACCGCGCCCAGATCGCTCAGGGTCGTCGGATCCTCGGACAGATGCCGCGCGGCGACAATCCTGCGTTCGCGGTCGGGCAGTTGTTCGACCGCCTGGTAAAGCGCGGCGCGCTGGCGTTCGCCGTCCAGTCGATCGGCGACATCGGCTTCGGTGTGAACGCCGTCATCCTCGATCGTTTCGACCCATGAACGGCTTTCGTCATCGCTGGAGCGCGGCGCATCCAGCGACAGGTCCGGCCCAGACATGCGGCCCATCATCGCCTCGACCTGTTCGACCGGCACCTGCAATTCATGCGCCACGCGCGCCGACAGCGGTTCGTTGCTGGTCATGTCATCCTGATGCTTGGCAATCGCGCGGCGCAGGTGAAAGAACAGCTTTTTCTGGGTCGCGTTGGTGCCGGTGCGCACCATCGACCAGTTGCGCATCACGTAATCCTGCATCGACGCGCGGATCCACCAGGCGGCATAGGTCGAGAACCGCGCGCCATTGTTCGGGTCGAATTTTTCCGCCGCGCGCATCAGACCCAGATTGCCTTGCTGGATCAGGTCCTCGTAAGGCACGTCATAGCGCCGGAAGCGTCCGGCGAACGACACGGCAAGGCGCGCATAGGCCGAAATCAGGCGATGCAACGCGCGCTCGTCACGGTTGTCACGCCAAGCGACGGCCAGTTGCGTTTCGGTTTCGGCATCCAGAAGTTCTTCGGCCATCGACGCGCGGACATACCGGCGGATATGCTGATCGTGGAACCCCATGATGACCTTCCTTTCTTCCCGCTTATGATAGCGTTTCGCTGCTATCTTGTTTTGAATCGCTACTATTTGCCCTGCGCCTTGTCAAGACCACGGGGGCGGACTACCTCCCCCGCATGACCGACTCCGCAATGCCAACGCCGCAAGCCAAGGCGCCCGATGACTGCGGGCAGCACGTTGCCGACCAATTGGTGCATATCGCGCGCCTGGTACATGGCGCGGCGCCTGACGCAAGCCTGACGCCGGCACAATGGACCGCGCTGCGCTACTTCGCCAGCGCCAATCGGTTCTCGCGCACGCCCTCTGCGTTTTCCCAGTTCCACGCGACGACCCGCGGCACCGCGTCGCAAACGGTCAAATCGCTGATCGCCATGGGCCTGTTGGAGCGTCATGTGAACGCGGCCGATGCGCGCAGCACGCTGATCGAGGTGACGCAGGCCGGACGCGACAAGCTGGCCAATGACCCGCTGAGCGATCTGTGCCGCTGCATCGACACCCTGCCCGACGAGCTGCGCAACGGGTTCGGAAGGGCTCTGGCCCAGATCGGCGCGGCACTGGCCCGGATGCGGACCAGCCCGACCTTCGGCAATTGCGGCGATTGCGGTCATTGCGACACCACCGACAGCCAGGGCGCATATTGCCGCTGCACGCAGTCGATGTTGACGCAGGACGACATGGACCATTTGTGCATCGATTTCGCTCCTTGTGCGCCGAAGCTCGGCTAGCTCTGGTAATAGTGCCCCGGATACGCCCCGCCCGCGCGGATGGATCACATTTTTCGGGATTTGGGGCGGCTATCGGATAGGGCGCCAGGCCTGTGGTTCCTGAAATGTCCGCGCCAGCTCCATGGCCCCGGCGCGGAGGATTTGGCGCGGAGATTTGGCACGGAGGATTTGGCACGGGCGATTTGGCACGGGCGATTTGGCGCTGACAATTTGGTTCGGCGCGGGTTTGGCGGCGCGGCGGGCATACCCTTGCGGCCAATGCCGTGTCCGCAACAGGCGTCCAGCGCGAATTCGCCCTTGCCACAGAAGCCGGCCCCGGCGCACCCTGCGCCAAAGCACTCAGGAGGCCCGCCGATGATCCCCGTCTTGACCCGTGACCAGGTCGAACCCTTGCTGGACTGGCTGGAACTGGCCGATGCGCTGGCCGAGGGTCACCGCCGCGCCCCCGCGCAGATCGCGGACACGTTGCTCAGCCGTGCGGGCGACAAGCTGCTGTCGCGCGCGGCCTGGATCGAAGGGCTGGGGATCGGCGTGAAGTCGGTCACCATCTTTGGCGGCAACCCGGCCAGGGGACTGCCCAGCATTCAGGGCGCCATGCTGGTTTTCAACGATGAAACCGGCGCGATCGAGGCGGTCATCGACAACGCTCTGATCACCAAATGGAAAACCGCCGGGGATTCCTTGCTGGGCGCGCGGCTTCTGGCCCGCAAGGACGCGCGCACGCTGTTGATCATTGGCGCGGGCGCCGTGGCCGCCTCGTTGATCGAAGCGTATTCGGCGCTGATCCCGGATCTGGCGGTGACCATCTGGGCGCGGCGGCCAGAGGCGGCGCGGGCGCTGGCGGCGCAGCATCCGGGGGTCACGGTGGCGACCGATCTGGAAACGGCGGTTGGCGAGGCCGAGATCATATCCACCTGCACCATGGCGCAGGAGCCGGTGCTGAAGGGCGCGTGGTTGCAACCGGGCCAGCATGTCGATCTGATCGGCGCCTATACACCTGACATGCGCGAGGCCGATGACGAGGCGCTGCGCCGGGCCGCGATCTTTGTCGACAGCCGCGAAACCACCCTGCCCCATATCGGCGAGTTGATGATCCCCTTGGCCAACGGGGTTATTACGCCCGACGACATTCAGGGCGATTTCCACCAGCTTGTTGCCGGCACCGCCGGGCGGCGTTCGGACGATCAGATCACCCTGTTCAAGAATGGCGGCGGCGCGCATCTGGACCTGATGACCGCGCGGGTCATTCTGGCCCGGTGGCGCGCCGCGCAGGGCTGACCTCCTACCCGAACAGCGCCCGCCGGTGGCGAAGCTGTGCCACCCAGGTCACCGCCCCGGCGATCAGCGTCCAGCCCGCCAGAACCAGCAGGAATCGCTGCGACAGATCCCGGCCCTCCATCGCCGCCCAGGCGATCTCGCCCATCGCCCGGGTTGGGGTCCAGACCGAAATCGCCTCGATGGCGGATGGCAGGGCGACCGGCGGAACCCATAGCCCGCCCAGATAGGCCATCGGCAGGAAGATCAGGTTCGACAGCGGCACGGCGGCCCGCGCCGACGCCAGGGACCCCAGGGCGGTGCCCATCAGCGTGGCCGGGATCGCGGCCAGCGCGCAGGCCCCCGCCAGCCTGGCATAGGCGGGGGCCGACAGCGTGATCCCGGCGACCCACCACGCCGCCAGCCAGACCAGCGCCACGGCGATCAGCACGAAGATCAGCGAGGCAACGATCCGCGCGATCCACGGCGCTGCTGCATGTCCGGGCAAGGTGCGCTGCCAGACCGTGAACGGGTTTTCGCGGTCCTGCGCGACCGTCACTCCGAACTGATAGAACCCGACACCGACGACCGCGTAGATGGCAAAGGACGCCATCGCGAAGGCCCCCATTTGCCCCGAGCCCGCCCCGTTGGCCCCGAAAAACGAATACAGCATGGCCGGAAACAGCACAGTTGGGACCCAGAACCCCGGTTGACGGAACAGAATGCGAAGGGTCAGCCGAAGCTCGGCGGTCAGGGGACGGATCATGACGGGTCCTTTGCCCGGATGCGGGCGATGATGTCCTTCAGCGCCATCGGGCGCACGGTCAGGTTGGAAAAGGGCACTTGTTCAGCGATCAGGCGGCGCAGCAGGCGGTCCGACTGGTCCGATTCAGCCGTCCATCCTTGATCCGACGCCGTCGCCGCCAGCCAGTCCGGCGGGGCGGCGCCATCGGGCAGATCGAATTGCACCCGGTTGATCCGTGTGCGCGCACGGATTGTCTCCAGCGTGCCGTCCAGCACCCGCTCGCCCTTGTCGATCATCATGATGCGGTCGCAGACGGTCTCGATCTCGGTCCAGTGATGCGACGTCAGCACCATCGCCCCGCCCTGCGCGACAAACCCCCGCGCGACCGCGTGAAACCCATCCTGCGCGGCGCTGTCCAGCCCGGTCGTGGGCTCATCCAGAAAGACCAGCCGTGGCGCGCCGACAAAGGCCAGCGCCAGCGCCACGCGCCGCACCTCGCCGCCGGAAAAACCGGTCATGCGCCGGTCAATCAGCGCGCCCAGCCCGAAGGCCTCGGTCAGCGCCCCGATCTGCCGGGCAGAGCGGTGATGGGCAGCGGCGTAGCTCAGTAGCTCGCGCGGGGTCAGCTGTTCGGGAAAGCCCGCCGATTGCGGCGTTGCACCGATCATTTGGCGCGCGGCAGGAGAGCCAGCCGGATGGCCAAAGACCTGAACCGTGCCGGAATCAGCAGGCCGCAGCCCCATCAGCAGGCTCAGGGTGGTTGATTTCCCTGCTCCGTTCGGCCCCAGAAGGCCCAGCGCCGCGCCCGGCTCCAATGTCAGGTCAACACCAGCGACGGCCTTGACCGGGCCGAAGGATTTGAAAAGTTGGCGCGCTTCGAGCGCGAGCGCGTGGGAGTCCAGGGGCATGTCTGCTCCGCTTCTTGAGTTTTGCTGCCAATTGCGTATGTAATCCGCATGGATTCCGCCAAGCCTCCTTTCGCAGGTGAACAAACAGGGCGCGCAAGCGGCACGGCACTGCACTTGGCGCTTCGTGAAATGCGCAGCTTCGTCGGGCGGCCGCGCTATTGGCTGATCCTGGGCATCGCTTTCGTGATCGCCGCGCTGGCCGGACCATTCTATACGCTGGAACGTCTGAGCTTTCCTGCCCGGCTGATCTACTGGGGCG
>CAJQNQ010000242.1 GCA_905479725.1 uncultured Paracoccaceae bacterium
TTGGAGCGCCGCGCAAATTCACTCAGCTGGCATCGCAGCTTCTTCAACGGCCAGCGGATGCGGGATGTGAACCAGCATTTCCTTCGGGCAGACCTGGATGAAATGCGCCTTCTCGATATCCCAGCGACGCAGGATCTCGGCGCCCTTGACGCTTTCGGTTTCCCTTACATGCCGTTCGATCAGGGATTTCAGCTGCGACTCCCAGTGATCCACCGTCACCGGGCAAGTAACCAGCGTTTCCATGTTCAACATGTTCAGCGCCGTGCCGTCCGGGTCATAGACATAGGCCATGCCGCCGGTCATGCCCGCGCCGAAATTGGCCCCGATGGAGCCCAGGATCACCGCGATGCCGCCGGTCATGTATTCGCATCCGTTCGAGCCGCAGCCCTCGATCACCACCGAAGCGCCTGAGTTGCGCACCGCGAACCGCTCACCGGCGCGGCCGGCGGCCAGCAGCGTGCCGGCCGTGGCGCCATACAGAACCGTGTTGCCGATGATCGTGTTCTCGGCGGCCTTCAGCGGCGAGGACATGCGCGGACGCACGACGATCATGCCGCCCGACAGCCCCTTGCCGACATAGTCATTGGCATCGCCGAACACTTCCAGCTTCAGCCCCCGCACCGCAAACGCCCCCAGCGATTGCCCGGCGCTGCCGGCCAGCTTGACCGTCAGGTGATCGTGCTGAAGCGCGTTGTTCATGCCGAACTTGGCGACGATATGGCTGGAAACCCGCGTGCCGACCGTGCGGTGCGTGTTCTGCACCGCGTAGGACAACTGCATCTTTTCGCCATCCTGCAAGAAGCGCGCGCCGTCGCGGATGATTTCCGCATCCAGCGTGTCCGGCACCGTGTTGCGCGGCTTGTCGCGGTCATAGCGGATGTTGCGCGCGCCATCGACGGTGATCAGCAGCGGCTTCAGGTCCAGGTCATCAAGATGCGCCGATCCCCAGCTGAACTGCGTCAGCAGATCGGCGCGGCCGATGATCTCGTCGATCGACCGGGCGCCCAGCTCGGCCAGGATTTCACGGACCTCCTGCGCGTAGAAGGTAATCAGATTGACCACCTTGTCAGCGTTGCCGGTGAACTTGGCGCGCAGTGGCTCGCTTTGCGTGCAGACACCCACGGGGCAGGTGTTCGACTGGCATTGGCGCACCATGATGCAACCCATGGCGATCAGCGCGGCGGTGCCGATGCCGAACTCCTCGGCGCCCATCATCGCCGCCATGACAATGTCGCGCCCGGTGCGCAGCCCGCCATCGGTGCGCAGCGTCACGCGTTCGCGCAGGTTGTTCATCGCCAGCACCTGATGCGCCTCGGTCAGGCCCATTTCCCAGGGCAGGCCCGCATACTTGATGCTGGTGCCGGGGGATGCGCCGGTGCCACCGTTATGGCCGGAAATCAGGATGATATCCGCCTTGGCCTTGGCCACGCCCGCCGCAATGGTGCCAACGCCCGAGGACGCCACCAGCTTCACCGTCACCTTGGCGCGCGGGTTGATCTGCTTGAGGTCATAGATCAGCTGCGCCAGATCCTCGATTGAATAGATATCGTGGTGCGGCGGGGGTGAAATCAGCGTGACGCCGGGCGTGGAATGCCGCAGCTTGGCGATCAGCTTGGTGACCTTCATGCCGGGCAATTGCCCGCCTTCACCGGGCTTGGCGCCCTGGGCGACCTTGATCTCCAGTTCCTCGCACGCCAGCAGATATTCCGCCGTCACGCCAAAGCGCCCGGATGCCACCTGCTTGATCTTCGCGCTGGCGTTGTCGCCATTGGGTTCGGGCGTGAAATCGTCCGGGCTTTCGCCGCCTTCACCGCTGTCGGACTTGGCGCCGATGCGGTTCATGGCAATGGACAGGGTGCGGTGCGCCTCGGGCGACAGGGCACCCAGCGACATGCCGGGCGTCACAAATCGCTTGCGGATCGAAGTGATCGATTCCACTTCCTCCAGCGGGATCGGGCGGCCCAGCGGCTTGAAATCCAGCAAATCGCGCAGATGGATGGGCGGGTTGGCCTTCAAAGCCGCCGAATATTTGCGCCACATGTCATAGCTGGCGCGGTCGCAGGCCGATTGCAGCAGATGCATAGTCTGGGCTTCCCAGGCGTGTTTCTCGCCCGAACGCCGGGCCTTGTAAAACCCACCCACCGGCAGCGGCACAATGGCGCCCTTCCAGCCCTTGGCGTGCACTTCCTCGACCTTGCGCTGGATCCCATGCAGGCCAATGCCGGAAATACGGCTGTGCATCCCGGGGAAATATTCGGCCACCAGCGCGCGGCTCAGCCCCACGGATTCGAAGTTCAGCCCGCCGCGATAGGACGAGATGACGGAGATCCCCATCTTGGACATGATCTTCAACAGACCCGCGTCGATGGCATCGCGATACCGGCGCATCGCGTCGGTCAGCGTGCCGTCCAGCAGCCCGCGCTCGATGCGGTTGGCCAGCGTGTCCTGCGCCAGATAGGGGTTCACGGTGGTCGCGCCGCAACCGATCAGCACGGCAAAGTAATGCGGATCCACGCCTTCTGCCGACCGCACGTTGATCGACGTGAAGGTGCGCAACCCCTTGCGCGTCAGCCAGGAATGCACGGCACTGGTGGCCAGGATCATCGGCATGGGCACGCGGTTGGCACCCTGCTGCTCGTCGGACAGCACGATATGCACGGCACCCGAGCGCACGGCGTCCTCGGCCTCGGCGCGGATGCGTTTCAGCCCCTGCCGCAGGGCGTCTTCGCGCGCCGTGTCGTCAAAGGTGCAGTCGATATGCACGACATCCTGCCCGAACTGACCGACCATGACGCGGAATTCTTCGTTCGCGATGAACGGACTTTCCAGCACCAGGATCTCGGTATGCGCGCTGCTTTCATCCAACACGTTCTTGAGGTTGCCGAAGCGGGTTTTCAGGCTCATCACCCGGTTCTCGCGCAGGCTGTCGATCGGCGGGTTGGTGACCTGGCTGAAATTCTGTCGGAAGAAATGGCTCAGCGGCCGGTAGACGTTCGACAGCACCGCAGACGGGGTGTCATCGCCCATCGAGGCGATCATCTCCTTGCCATCCTCGGCCATCGGCGCCAGCACCTGCTCGACCTCCTCGATCGAATAGCCGGCGGCCACTTGACGGCGGCGCAGGTCATCGCCGGAATAGGCGGCTTTTTCCGGCACGTCGGCCAGAAGCTGGTTGAGTTCGACGATCTTTTCGATCCATTCGCCAAACGGCTGGCTGGCGGCCAGCGTGTCCTTCATGTCCGCGTCGTGAAAGAGCGTGCCGGTTTCCATGTCGACGGCGATCATCTGCCCCGGCCCCAGCGCGCCCTTTTCGCGCACGTTCAATTCGTCCACGGGAACCATCCCAGCTTCGGATCCGGCAATCAGCAATCCGTTGCCGGTCACCACATACCGCATCGGGCGCAGGCCGTTGCGGTCCAGCCCGCCGCAGACCCAGCGGCCATCGGTCATCGCCAGCGCGGCGGGGCCGTCCCAGGGCTCCATGACCGAATTGCAATAGGCATACATGTCCGCCCATGCCCGTGGCAGTTCGACGGTGGTTTTCGACCACGCTTCAGGCACCAGCATCGTCTTGGCCATCGGCGCCGAGCGCCCGCCGCGCACCAGCACCTCGAACACCGCGTCCAGCGCACCCGAATCGGACGCACCGGCCGGGATGATCGGCTTGATGTCCTCGGCCTTGTCGCCAAAGGCGGCGCTGGCCATGCGGATCTCATGGCTGCGCATCCAGTTGATGTTGCCCTTCAGCGTGTTGATCTCGCCGTTATGGGCCAACATGCGGAACGGCTGGGCCAGCCACCATTGCGGGAAAGTGTTGGTCGAATAACGCTGGTGGTAGATGGCAAAAGACGACACGAAGGCCGGATCCTGCAAATCAGGATAGAATTCGGCCACTTGCTCGGCCAGCATCATGCCCTTGTAGATCACCGACCGGCAGGACAGGCTGCACAGGTAGAGCGCCGGGATCTGCGCGGCGGCTGCGGCTTTTTCGATCCGGCGGCGGATCACATAAAGCTCGCGCTCGAAGGTTTCCTCGTCTGTGCCCTTGGTGTTCTTGATCAGGATCTGCTCGATCTCGGGGCGCGTGGCATTCGCCTTTTCCCCCAGAACCGAGGTATCGACCGGCACATGACGCCAGCCATAGATGTAGTAGCCCATGCGCAGCACTTCGCTTTCGACGATCGTGCGGCAGCGTTCCTGCGCGCCGAAATCGGTGCGCGGCAGGAACACCTGCCCGACGGCGATCAGCGCGTTCATGTCGGGCTCATGCCCGGTGCGGCGGATCTGGTCGTAGAAGAACGGAACCGGGATTTGCAGGTGAATGCCCGCGCCGTCGCCGGTCTTTCCGTCGGCGTCCACGGCGCCCCGGTGCCAGATGGCCTTCAAGGCGTTGATCCCGCTGTCCACGACTTCGCGGCTGGGCCTGCCGTCAATCGACACCACCAGTCCGACACCGCAGGATGAATGCTCGTCATCGGTCTTGTAGAGACCATGTTCCGCCATGTGGGCGCGCCTGGCTTCCTCGGTGGCAACCCAGTTTTCGTCATACTTGGTCATGTCAGGTCTTCCTTGTCCGAGAGGCCGAATTTCGCCAGGGTTTCCGTGCGCGTCAGGCGCGGATGGTCACCGGCATAAGCGAAGCTGTCAGGCTTGTGGTCGATGTAGATTTCACTGTTGAAGGTCAGGCCGTTGGCATCGTCAAACAACCCAACCGGAATTTCCAGATTGGCGGACATCGCCCCCTTTGGCGTGACGTGGTAATACAGCGGCGAGCCGCAGGTCCGGCAATTGGCCCGTTCCGCCCAGTTCGAGCTTTGGAACCGGGCGATTTGCGCGGCGCCCTGCCACTGGACATTGTCTTGCGGCACGGTGATGCCCAGCAGCGCCGAGCCCGTCCAGCGGCGGCACATCTCGCAATGGCAGGCACCGAAGTCGCGGCTGGTCAGCGTGGCGGTGAAGCGCACCGCGCCGCACAGGCAACCGCCCGATCGCGCGCTCATCGGGCTATTCCGCCGCGACACTGGCGGGCTGCGCCAGATAGGTGAGCATCGCATCGGCCGCGTCGCGCCCGTCGCGGATCGCCCAGACCACCAGCGACGCCCCGCGCACGATGTCGCCGACCGCATAGACGCCGGGCAGGCTGGTCATGTGCGTGGCGTGATCGCAGCGGATGGTGCCCCAGCGCGTCACGGTCAGTTCGGGCGTGTTCCACAGGGTCGGCAGCGCTTCGGGTTCGAAGCCCAGCGCCTTGATGACCAGATCGGCGGGCTCATGATAGTCCGCGCCGTCGATCAGCTCGGGCGCGCGGCGGCCCGAGGCATCGGGCACACCCAGACGCATCCTTTGCACCATCACACCGCTGACCGCGTCGTCGCCGGTAAAGCCGGCCGGGGCGGTCAGCCAGACGAACTCCACGCCTTCCTCCTCGGCGTTGAGCACTTCGCGCTGCGAGCCGGGCATGTTGTCGCGGTCACGCCGATACAGCAGCTTGACGCTGGTCGCGCCCTGACGCACGGCGGTGCGCACGCAGTCCATGGCGGTATCGCCACCACCGATCACCACGACGCGCTTGCCATCGGCGTTCAACATCCCCGAGTCATACTCTGCCACGTCATCGCCAAAGCTCTTGCGGTTCGAGGCCGTCAGATAGTCGATGGCCTTGACGATCCCCTCCAGCCCGGCGCCCGGCGCCGCCAGATCGCGCGACTTGTAGACGCCGGTGGCGATCAGAACCGCGTCATGCTTGCCGCGGATCGCGTCAAAGCTGATGTCCTCGCCCACCAAGCAATTCAGAACGAACTGGACGCCGGCGGCTTCCAACTGTTCGATCCGGCGCATGACAACCGGCTTTTCCAGCTTGAAGCTGGGAATGCCATAGGTCAGCAACCCGCCCGCACGGTCGTAGCGGTCATAGACCGTGACCTGAACCCCGGCACGCCGCAGGCGGTCGGCGGCGGCCAGGCCACCGGGGCCCGCGCCAATGATGCCCACCGATTCGCCGCGTTCCTGCGTCGGTGTCGCGGGCTGGACCCAGCCCCGCTCCCATGCCGTGTCGGTGATGTATTTCTCGACCGCGCCGATGGTCACGGTGCCATGGCCCGCTTGCTCGATCACGCAATTGCCTTCGCACAGACGGTCCTGCGGGCAGATACGGCCGCAAATTTCGGGAAAGGTATTGGTGGCCTGGCTGAGCTCATAGGCTTCTTGCAACCGCCCGGTGGCCGTCATCATCAGCCAATCGGGGATGTTGTTGTGCAAGGGGCAATGCGACTGGCAATAGGGCACGCCGCACTGGCTGCACCGGCTGGCCTGTTCGGCGGCCTTGTCTGCGGCATATTCGCGGTAGATCTCGTCGTAATCCTCGCGGCGCGCATCGGCGCTGCGCTTCTCGGGCATTTCTTTTGACGTGGTCACGAATTTGAGCATCGGCTGCTTCGCCATGGCGGGCCCCTCCAGGTTGTCGCGCAGCAATACTCTGCCGGGAAACGCAATAAAAGTCAGAACGTGTTACCTATATTCAAATTTTTTCAGCGCAGCAGCGCCCGGTCAAGCAGTCTTGTCGCCTTTTTGTGTCATAATAGGTTACCTATAATTCAGATTTCAGCCGCGCCCCAAAACCGCTAGGTTGCGCCGCGAACCATTACGGACATCCGACATGACCCTGCTCAATTTGCTTGTTCTGGCCCTGATTCAAGGGATTACAGAGTTTCTGCCGATCTCGTCATCGGCCCATCTGATCCTGCTTCCGCAGCTGACCGGCATGGTGGATCAGGGCCTGGTCATCGACGTGGCCGTGCATGTAGGCACGCTGCTGGCGGTGATGCTGTATTTCCGGGCGGATGTCGTGATGGTCGCGCGCGGCATTCCGCGGCTTTTGCGGGGTCGCATTGATTCGCCGGGTGCGCGTATGGCGTTCTTGCTGATTATCGCCACGATCCCTGTCATGGCGCTGGGGTTGGTGCTGAAGGAAACCGGGCTGGTCGACCAGTTGCGCAGCATGGCGGTGATCGGCTGGACGATGCTGATCTTCGGCATTGTGCTGTATGTCGCGGATAAGCGCGGCGCCGAGGAGCGGATCGCCACCGACTGGACCCTGCGCGACGCCATCGTCCTGGGGCTTTGGCAGGCGCTGGCCCTGATCCCGGGCACCTCGCGTTCGGGGATCACCATCACCGGCGCCCGGCTTCTGGGGTTCGAGCGCCACGACGCCGCGCGCCTGTCGATGCTGATGTCCATTCCCACGATCATCGCCAGCGGCGGATTGACCGCGCTGGACCTGATCGGCAACGTCAATTCGCAAACGCTGATCGACGGATCCATTGCCGCCGGGCTGGCCTTTGTGTCGGCGTTGCTGGCCTTGTCGCTGATGATGCGCCTTTTGAACGCGGTCAGCTTCACGCCCTATGTGATCTACCGGATCATCCTGGGCGCGGTGCTGCTAGTGCTGGCCTATTCCTGACCGTGCAGGCCCTTCGCGGATTCCACGATGGCGGTATATTGCCCGGCCGGGCGATACCGCCACAGGTATCCCGGCAGGATCAGCTCCATCGGCGTCGGATCAATGCCCAGATCAGCCAGGGTTCTGGCTCCGTCGGATACCACATTGTCGTAGGCCAGGGCGCGGATCTGATCCAGCGTCAGCAATGAATTGGTGAACAGCCCGGCCGTCATGAACTGCGCCGCGCTCAACGACCGGGCCACGATGCGCGCGATGAAGCCGGGCAAGTTGATGATGACGCGGTGGCGGCGGGTTTCGCGCAGCAGGCGCTGCATCAAGCCGCGAAAGGTTTCGATGTCAGGCCCGCCCAGCTCATAGACGCCGGGTTGCGCGCCGCCCATGGCGGCCTGCGCGGCAGCCTGCGCGATGTCATCGATATAGACAGGCTGAAACCTGGTCTCGGCGCCAGTGATCGGCAGCAGCGGCGAAAAGCGGATTTGCCCGCCGAACCGGTTGAAGAACGCGTCCTCGGGCCCGAAGATGATCGACGGGCGCAAGATGACGGCATCAGGGAACGTGGCCAGAACAGCGGCCTCGCCCTCGGCCTTGCTGCGCTGGTAATCGCTGTCCGATTCGCCGCTGGCACCGATCGCCGAGACATGGACCAGGGCTTTCACCCCGGTTTCACTGGCAAACCGGGCGACACGCGCCGCGCCGTCGACATGCACTGCCTGGAAGGTGTTCTTTCCACCTTCGACCAGAATGCCGCTGCAATTGACCACGGCATCGGCCCCGGCGATCACCGCGCGGACCGAAGCGTCATCCCGGATGTTGCACAAAACGGGTTCAACCTGGCCGACGGCGCCGTAGGTGCGGACATACATGTGCTCGTTGGGACGCCGGGTCGCAACGCGAACACGCCATCCCGCCTGCGCCATGCGCCGCGCAACATAGCGCCCGACAAACCCCGAACCGCCCAGGATGGTGACCAGTTTCGTCATATCGCCCTCCGCGAGACTACCGTATTGAGGGGTTGAATACCCCTGCGGGCCCTTGCGAACAAGTCAAAACCGGGAACCTGCCCGCGCGCCTGGCTGCCATGCGGCCATTCATTTTCGCACCCGCGCGCGCTTTTTTAGACGACCCCCGTTGACAGCCCGGATGGCCAAGGATAATCACCCGCTCACGCAGCCTGCCCAGGTGGCGGAATTGGTAGACGCGCTAGCTTCAGGTGCTAGTTTCCGTATGGAAGTGGAGGTTCGAGTCCTCTCCTGGGCAC
>CAJQNQ010000243.1 GCA_905479725.1 uncultured Paracoccaceae bacterium
CCTTTGCCATTTTCTGGTTCTGGTTCTGGTTCTGGTTCTGGTTCGATTCGGTTCGGGCCGGTTCTGATCAGGTGTCGGAGGCGCAGACCGGGCAGTCGGTGCGGCGCGATACGGCCAGGCGGCGCGTTTCACCGTAGAGACCGTCAAAGATGACGAGGGCATTGCGCAGGGTTTCGCCGGCGCCGGTGATGTGTTTGATCGCCTCCAGCGCCATCATCGTGCCCAGAACGCCGGGCAGGGGGGCGATGACGCCGGCCTCGGCACAACTGGGCACAAGGCCGGGCGCCGGGCGTTGCGGAAAGACGCATTGATAGCAGGGCGCCCCGGCCGCCGGATGATAGAGCGAGATCTGCCCTTCCCATTGCGTGATGGCGGCGGCGATCAGCGGCTTGCCGGTGGCCACGGCCGCCCGGTTGACCAGGTAGCGGGTGTCGAAATTGTCGGTGCCATCGAGGATCAGGTCATAGTCGAGGAACAGCGCGGTGGCGTTGTCCTCGGTCAGGCGGCGGTGATAAGGGCGCACGGTGATGAAGGGGTTGAGGGCCTGCATCTGCTGTTGAGCGCTGAACACCTTGGGCAGGCCGATCCGGGCGTCGGTGTGGATCACCTGGCGTTGCAGATTGGAACTGTCGACGCTGTCATCGTCGATCACGCCGATCGTGCCGACCCCGGCCGCCGCCAGATACAGCAGCGCGGGCGAGCCAAGGCCACCCGCGCCGATCACCAGCACGCGCGCCTGCTTCAGGGCCTTCTGTCCCGGCCCGCCCACCTCGCGCAGCATCACGTGGCGGGCGTAGCGGTTCAGCTCGGCGTCTGAAAACGGTGGGGTCTGAGGCTGAGGCTGAGACTGTGTCTGGGCTTGGGCTTGGGCTTGGGCTTGGGTTTGGGTTTGGGTTTGGGTTTGGGGCGGCGGGGCGTCGGAAGGCATGGCGGGGCCGGTGCGGCGTTCCGCCCGGCGACGCAGCACCGAAAGCCCGGCGCGGTAGGCCCAGATCAACGCCGCGACGGCGGCCAGGACGATCCAGGGGCGTGCGTTGCCGCCGGTGGCAAGGCGCAAGGGCGCGCCATCCGGGAGCGTCAGGTGCACCAGCACCACGAACGCCCAAAGCCCGGCCAGCAGCAACAGCCGTGTTCGCAGCGACGCGCCCAGCAGCGTGGAAAAAGCAAACAGCGCGGCGCCGATCAGAAAAACGCCGAGCATTCAGTGCCGCCCTGTCGAGCCGAAGCCGCCACTGCCCCGATCGGTTTCGTCCAGCGCGTCGACAACGGCGAATCGGGCCAGAAACACCGGTGCGACGACGATCTGGGCGATCCGTTCGCCATGCCGGATGGTGTAGGGCGTATCCGACAGGTTCACCATCGGCACACCGACGGGGCCGCGGTAATCGCTGTCGATGGTGCCCGGCGTGTTGGGCAGGGTCAGCCCGTGTTTCAGCGACAGGCCCGAGCGGGGGCGAACCTGAACCTCAAATCCCGGCGGGATTTGCAGGCGCAGCCCGGTCGGCACCAGCAGGCGCTGCATCGGCGCCAGGGTCAGCCCGGTTTGTCGCTGCTCCATTGGCAGGTTGGCGCGGATATCGGCGCCCGCCGCGCCCGGCGTGGCGTAGCGGGGCAGGGGGATGTCGGGGTCGGCCCAGGGCTCGCGCATCACGGACAAAAGAGGGCTCATGCCGGGGCCTCCAGCGCGTCGGCGATGCGCCGTGCCAGCCGCTGGGCGACATCGATCTTGGACATTCTGGGCCAGTCCTCGACCCCGTTCGCGGTGATCAGATGGACCGCGTTGTCCTGCCCGCCCATGATCCCGGTCTCCGGCGAGACATCGTTGGCGACGATCCAGTCGCAGCCCTTGCGGGTGCGTTTGGCCTGTGCGTGTTCGACCACGTCCCGGGTTTCGGCGGCGAAGCCGACCACCAGCGCGGGGCGCTGGGCGCCCTGGCTGACGGTGGCCAGAATGTCGGGGTTTTCGCTGAAGTGCAGCGCCGGCAGGACGCCCGGCTGCTTTTTCATCTTCTGGGTGGCTGCGCTCTGCACCCGCCAGTCGGCGACCGCTGCGGCGAAAATCGCTGCGTCGGCGGGCAGTGCCGCCGTGACCGCGTCAAGCATCTGCCGAGCTGTTTCAACGCGGAACACCTCGACGCCGTAGGGTGGCGCGACGCTGGCGGGGCCGGTGACGAAACTGACCCGTGCCCCCAGATCGCGCAGCGCCGCCGCCAGTGCGGTGCCCTGCGCGCCGGAGGAGCGGTTGGCGATGTAGCGCACCGGATCGATGGGTTCATGCGTCGGTCCGGAGGTCACCAGCACATGCTTGCCGGTCAGCGGACCCGAGGTCAGCGCGGCCTCGATCGCGGCGAGGATCGCGCCGGGTTCGGACATGCGGCCGGGGCCATGTTCGCCGCAGGCCATGTCGCCGGTGTCCGGCCCGGTGACCGCAACGCCATCCGCGATCAGGGTGGCCAGGTTGCGCTGCGTGGCGGGATGGCTCCACATGTGCACATTCATCGCCGGCGCGATCAGGACCGGCTTGTCCGTCGCCATCAGCAGGGTCGAGGCCAGATCATCGGCATGACCACGGCTCATCCTGGCCATCAGATCGGCGGTGCAGGGCGCGACAACAACCAGATCGGCGGCGCGGCTGAGCTGGATATGGCCCATCTCGGATTCGGTAGTCAGGTCGAAAAGATCCTGGTGCACCGGGGCGCCGGCAAGGGCCGCGACCGACAAAGGCGTGACGAATTCGGCCCCGGCGCGGGTCAGGACCGGCACGACGCTGGCCCCCTGGCCGCGCAGCAGGCGGATCAGCTCGAGCGATTTGTAGGCGGCGATGCCCCCGCCGATAATCAAAAGGATGCGCTTGTCGGCCAGCATGCTTTTCCCCGGATTGCCCAACTCCGGTGTATTGGCGGGGGCGGGGGTTGGCAACATGTCGATTGGCGCGCGCGCGGCGCTCCCGCCCGCCCCCCCGCTTGCGCGCGCGCCAGCGCTAGGGGGGCAGGGGTGGTTTCGGGGTGGAGAGCGGGGCATGAGTATTTTTGGGAAAGATGAAGTTTGGGAAAGATGAAGGGTGCCTGGACGGTTTCGGGGCGGTTTTCGTGGCACGCCGTGGGGGTGACCGCTCTGGACAGGTTTGTGCCGGGTTTGACTTGCGCAGGGTCGGGCCGGTCTGCCGGTCCACGTGACCGGGCGACTTGTTGGGCCGCGCATGGCTGCAAGCCGACCTGCGGCGCAAGTTCGAGGGCGTGGGATGGCGCAGACTGCCACGGCGAGAAATGGCAACAAGCGGTGGTCGCGGAGATCGTGGCCCCAAAAGAGTGGGGCGCAAGGGCAGCGATTGCGCCGGTTCCGGCCCTCGCCCGGCCCGCGCGCAGGATGTTGTGTTCTGAATGCAGAGGGACCGGGATTTCCCCCTTGATTTCCCGCCGCCTCTGCCATAATTCCGGCTCAGGCCTAGGGGTATAGCTCAGTTGGTAGAGCATCGGTCTCCAAAACCGAGGGTCGTGGGTTCGAGTCCCCCTGCCCCTGCCAGGCTTGGTTTTTTTGCGATCCTGATTTTCCGGCAATCTTGATTTTCCAGCAATCCTGGTTTTCCGGCAATAGTGTTGCACAAACGCCAGTATTGGCAGGATCGTGCCTGCTCGCTGGGCGCAGGGTTGAACTCGTGCTGCACCGCGCGTATCTGACCCGGGACCGCCGGTCGGTTTCGACACGGCCTGACAATTCCGCCCGGAGGTGCCCCATGGCCAGGACCAACCCGTTGACCTTTCTCCAGCAGGTGCGCTCGGAAACCGCGAAGGTGACCTGGCCGACGCGGCGCGAGGTGGGTGTCAGCACCGTCATGGTACTGGTCCTGACCACGCTGACGGCGATTTTCTTCTTTCTCGTCGATTTCCTGATCCGCTCGGGTCTGGGCGCCATTCTGAACCTGGCCGGCTGAGAGTTGCCGCCCGGCGCCGGTGAGGCGATTGTCCGGCCAGCCCCTTGAATCGGGGGGCGAACGGCGCTAATGCAGCACCACAGTTTGGCATGGCTTCGCGCACCGATTCGGTGCGCACATTTTTTGCCTGTCGAGCGCATCTGGTCCTTCGCCTGTCAAGGCACTGACTTACAACGGATTTTTACGGTGGCTCGGCCGCCGGACAATGGGTGATACGGATGGCCAAGCGCTGGTACTCGGTGAGCGTACTTTCGAATTTCGAAAAAAAGGTCGCCGAGGCGATCCGTACCGCTACTGCGGAAGCCGGTCTTGAAGATGAGATCGAAGAAGTTCTGGTGCCGACCGAAGAGGTCATCGAGGTGCGCCGCGGCAAGAAGGTGACATCCGAGCGCCGTTTCATGCCCGGTTACGTGCTGGTGCGCATGGAGATGACGAACCAGACCTGGCATCTCGTGACCTCGATCAACCGGGTCACCGGGTTCCTGGGTCAGCCCGGCAAGCCCAGCCCGATGCGGGATGAAGAGGTGAACCTGATCCTGAACCGTGTCGAGGAAGGGCAGGAAGCGCCGCGCAACCTGGTCACCTTCGAGATCGGCGAGAACATCAAGGTGTCCGACGGGCCGTTCGACGGGTTCTCGGGCCTTGTCGAGGACGTGGACGACGACAATGGCCGCCTGAAGGTCATGGTGTCGATCTTTGGCCGGCCGACGCCGGTCGAACTGGAATACACCCAGGTGACCAAGATTTCCTGAGGTGATCGCGTGGGAGGCCGCCTGCGGGTTGGCCGGACCACTAAGCATGCCTGGGCGGGCAGACCGCGACGGGCACTGACGAAAGGAGCGGCCACATGGCCAAGAAAGTAATCGGGCAGCTGAAGCTGCAAGTGAAGGCGGGGCAAGCCAACCCCTCGCCGCCCGTGGGCCCGGCCCTGGGTCAGCGCGGCATCAACATCATGCAGTTCTGCAAGGATTTCAACGCCCGCACCGCGGACATGGAGCCCGGCGCACCGGTGCCCTGCGTGATTACCTACTACCAGGACAAGTCGTTCAGCATGGAGCTGAAGACCCCGCCTGCGTCGTGGTATCTCAAGCGCGCGGCCGGACTGAAGCCGGTTGGCAAGCGCAATCGCGCCCGTGGTTCGGAAGCGCCGGGCCGTTCGGTTGCCGGTTCGGTGACCGTGGCGCAAGTGCGTGAGATCGCGCAAGCGAAGATGAAGGATCTGAACGCTGTCGATATCGAGGGCGCGATGCTGATCATCGTCGGCTCGGCGAAATCGGCCGGTATCGAGGTCAAGGGGTAAGTCATGGCGAAGCTTGGAAAACGCACCCGCGCGGCGCGCGACGCCTTCGCGGGCAAGTCCGACCTGAGCGTCGAAGATGCGGTGAGCCTGGTCAAGGGTTCTGCAACCGCGAAATTCGATGAAACCGTCGAAGTGGCGATCAATCTGGGCGTTGACCCGCGCCACGCGGACCAGATGGTCCGCGGCGTGGTGACCCTGCCCAACGGCACCGGCAAGACCGTGCGCGTTGCCGTCTTCGCCCGTGGCCCCAAGGCTGAGGAAGCCCAGGCTGCCGGAGCGGATATTGTTGGCGCCGAGGACCTGATGCAGGCCATCCAGGGCGGCGAGATCAACTTCGATCGTTGCATCGCCACCCCGGACATGATGCCGATCGTCGGTCGTCTGGGCAAGATCCTGGGCCCGCGCAACCTGATGCCGAACCCGAAGGTCGGCACCGTGACCATGGATGTCACCACGGCTGTGGCCAATGCCAAGGGCGGTGAGGTCCAGTTCAAGGTCGAAAAGGCCGGAGTGATCCACGCCGGTATCGGCAAGGCCTCGTTCACGCCGGATGCTCTGGCGCAAAACGTGCGCGCTATTGTCGACGCGGTGGCCAAGGCCAAGCCGTCGGGCGCCAAGGGGGCCTACATGAAGAAGGTCTCGCTGTCGTCGACGATGGGGCCGGGCGTGACCGTCGATCTGGCTTCGGCCACCGGGCAGTAAGCCCGCAGGGTGCGTGCCGGGCACGCATCTGACCAGAATACCTGGCCTTTCGGGGCCAGGCTGGCGGGGCGGAAACGCCCCGTCCTGTCCGAGACGGTGGGTGGCCATCTGGCCTTAATTCCTGCCTGAGATGGGAACGAGACAAATTTGGTCGGGGTGTATCCTCGGGCGGTATTGGCCTCGGCTCCTTTTCGGACCCGAACGCCTGATCCGGTAGGATCGGGCAAACTTGAGCCGGGGGGAAACCCCCTCACTTGGAGTAAACCTGTGGATAGAGCCCAAAAAGAAAGCGTGGTCGAGGAACTCGGCCAGATCTTCGAAAGCTCTGGCGTTGTTGTGGTTGCACACTACGCGGGTCTGACGGTTGCTGAGATGCAGGACCTGCGCGCGCGGATGCGCGAAGCAGGCGGGTCCGTTCGCGTTGCCAAGAACAAGCTCGCCAAGATCGCCCTTGAAGGAAAGCCCTGCGCAAGCATGGCCGGCCTTCTGACGGGCATGACCGTTCTCGCCTACTCCGAGGATCCCGTCGCCGCTGCGAAGGTGATGGATTCCTATGCCAAGGACAACAAGAAGTTGGACATCCTTGGCGGGGCTATGGGCGAAACGGCTCTGGACCAGGCTGGTGTGAAGGCCGTGGCACAGATGCCGTCGCGTGAGGAGCTTATCGCTTCGATCGTTGGCTGCATTGGCGCCCCGGCTTCGAACATCGCTGGTGCGATTGGCGCGCCTGCTTCGAACATCGCTGGCATCCTCTCCACTCTGGAGGAGCGGGAAGCCGCTTAAGCATCCTTTTGGCCCGTCTGTGGCAGCCGCCGCATGTCGGAACACACCTGACTGAATGAATGGAACTGTAAAATGGCTGATCTGAAAGCACTCGCCGAAAGCATCGTCAACCTGACCCTGCTGGAAGCCCAAGAACTGAAAACCATCCTGAAGGATGAATACGGCATCGAGCCCGCCGCCGGCGGCGCTGTCATGATGGCCGGCCCTGCAGCAGCCGCTGAAGCTGCCGAGGAAAAGACCGAATTCGACGTCGTCCTGATGGAAGCCGGCCCGAACAAGATCAACGTGATCAAGGAAGTTCGCGGCATCACCGGTCTGGGCCTGAAAGAAGCCAAGGATCTGGTCGAAGCCGGTGGCAAGGCCGTGAAAGAAGGCGCGCCGAAGGCTGAAGCCGAAGAACTGAAGGCGAAGCTGGAAGCCGCTGGCGCCAAGGTTGAACTGAAGTAATTCAGCAGGGTGCGTGACACCCTGATCGCATGAAAAGGCTGGGCCCGGGACACTCCGGGCCCGGCTTACGCTGTTTTTGGTGGCCGGTCCGATCAAGCCGGGCCAGACCCGGGTGGACCGGCCACCAGAAGCAGCAAGGGCTCGGGAGTTGACCGGTGGGACGGTCGGCAGGAATGGAGCCCCGCTTCTGTTTCGCATGGGGCAGTGCTGCCGAGGCCCGACGGCTGGCGCGCCCGCGAAAGAATGAAAGGTGACCGCGAGCATGGCGCAGACCTATGTTGGCCAGAAACGCATCCGTCGGATGTTTGGCAAAATCCGTGAAGTTTTGGAAATGCCCAACCTGATCGAGGTTCAGAAGTCGTCCTACGACTTGTTCCTGCGCTCGGGCGACAGCGATATTCCGCTGGATGGCGAGGGCCTGAAGGGCACCTTCCAGTCGGTGTTCCCGATCAAGGATTTCAACGAAACCGCTGTGCTGGAGTTCGTGAAATACGATCTCGAGAAGCCGAAATACGACATCGACGAATGTCAGCAGCGCGACATGACCTATTCGGCGCCCCTGAAGGTGACGCTGCGCCTGATCGTGTTCGATGTGGATCCCGATACCGGCGCCAAGTCGGTCAAGGACATCAAGGAACAGGAAGTGTTCATGGGCGACATGCCCCTGATGACGCCGGTCGGCACGTTCATCGTGAACGGCACCGAGCGCGTGGTGGTCAGCCAGATGCACCGCTCGCCGGGTGTGTTCTTCGATCATGACAAGGGCAAGACCCATTCGTCGGGCAAGCTGTTGTTCCAGTGCCGCATCATCCCCTATCGCGGCAGCTGGCTGGATTTCGAACTCGACCCCAAGGACCTGGTGTTCGCGCGCATCGACCGCCGCCGCAAACTGCCGGTGACGACGCTGCTGTATGCGCTGGGTCTGGATCAGGAAGCCATTGTCGACGCCTATTACAACAAGGTGTCGTATCGTCTGGAGAAGAACCGCGGCTGGGTCACCAAGTTCTTCCCCGAGCGTGTGCGCGGCACCCGTCCGACCATGGATCTGGTTGATGCCGCAACCGGCGAAGTCATCCTGAAAGCCGGCGACAAGGCGACGCCGCGTCTGGTCAAGAACTGGATCGACGACGGCAAGATCACCGAGCTTCTGGTGCCGTTCGAGCATATCCAGGGCCGTTTCTCGGCCGCGGATGTCATCAACGAGGAAACCGGCGAGATCTGGATCGAGGCCGGCGACGAACTGACCTGGGAAGTCGACAAGGACGGCGAGGTCAAGGGCGGCAGCCTGAAGACCCTGCTGGACCAGGACATCACCGAAATCCAGGTTCTGGACATCGACAACGCCAATGTCGGCCCCTACATCCGCAACACGCTGGCCGCCGACAAGAACATGAACCGCGATCAGGCGCTGATGGATATCTACCGCGTCATGCGCCCGGGC
>CAJQNQ010000244.1 GCA_905479725.1 uncultured Paracoccaceae bacterium
CGCATGGCAGGGTGAACCCCGCCCACCCCCGGGATCAGAAGGGTTCGCCGAACTTGTCGGCAATCAGATCCGACAGCGCCTTGAGCAGGTCACCCGACTGGGCGCCGGTTGTGCAAACGCGGATTTCGGTGCCTCGGGACGCCGCCAGCATCAACAGGCCCATGATCGAATCGCCACTGACGCTCATGCCGTCCTTCTCGACCTCGGCCTCGGCGTCAAATTTTTCGACGACCTCGACAAACTTGGCCGACGCGCGCGCATGCAGTCCCTTTTCGTTGACGATCCTCAGAACCTGCTCGGCACTCACACCCCGTTCCCCCCGCTGACTTCCATGGAATTGATGTATTTGCGCCCGGCCTCCAGCGCCAGCGCCGTCGCATCGGCGACCGAGCGTTGACGCGATTTCGCAAGCTTGATGAGCATCGGCAGGTTCGCACCATAGAGAATGCGGCGGTTCGGCGATTCACAGGCCGGCAATGACAGGTTCGATGGCGATCCGCCGAACATGTCCGTGACCAGAACAACCCCGTGCCCGGAATCCACGGAATCGGCGGCATCGCAGATCTCGATGCATTTGGCGGTGCGGTCATGATCGTATTCGATGGAAATCGCGCGGATCCCGCGTTGCCGTCCGACAACGTGTTCCACTGCGGCAAGATATTCGCGCGCCAATCCACCATGCGCGACGATCACGATTCCGATCACGCCTCTATCCTTGTTCGCCTGACGGCAGCCCTTCGGGGCGTCGTTCCAGTTCCCTATGCCTCTTTGACACCCGCCAGCCGCTCTGCGCAAGCGTTGCCGACAGTTTTTCCGCCATTGCGACCGATCTGTGCTTTCCGCCGGTGCAGCCGAAGGCGATCGTCAGGCTGGTCTTGCCCTCATCGACGAACGCCTCCAGAAGCGAGGCGATCAGACCATGCACCCGGCTGAAAAAGTCGTCAAACCGCGGGTCGGCGGCGACAAAGTCTGCCACGGCGGCGCTGCGCCCGTCCAGTGCGCGCAAGTTCGGATCCCAATGCGGATTGGCCAGAAACCGGCAGTCGAACACCATGTCCACGCTGCGCGGCAACCCGCGCTTGTAGGAAAATGATTGCACCGACAGCGCCATCGGTGCACCGGATTTGGGCGCGAACCACCGGGCGATCTCGGCGCGCAGCTGGTGCGGCGACAGATCGGTGGTGTCGATCAGGATATCCGCCAGCGTGCTGACCGGGCCCAGTATGGCCAGTTCCTGTTCGATCCCCACGCGCGGCGCATCGGCCGGGCTCAGCGGATGGCGCCGCCGGGTTTCGGAATAGCGCCGCAACAGCGTGTCGATGCCGCAGTCGATATACAACAGGTCAAAGGACACGCCGGGGCGGCGGTTCAGTTGATTGACCAGTTCGGTCAGCGCCTCGGTTGAAAAGTCGCGGTTGCGCACATCGATGCCCAGCGCCAGTGGCCGGGGCAGAGGCGGGCCATCCAGCAAACGCGGCACCAGCGACAAGGGCAGGTTGTCGATCGCCTCATACCCCAGATCTTCGAGCGCGTTGATCGCCGACGAGCGCCCGGCGCCTGACGGGCCGGTCACCATGACCACGCGGTTTTCGCTCTGGACGTCGGTCATGTCGTGCCTTTCGGCCCCAGGGTTCCTGTCATCATCGCGCGAAGTCCCTGCATGAAACAAGGGTCTGTGCTGCCAGGCAGGTAAGGCAAGGGCACCCCGAGCATTTCATGCATTTGAGGTGTGGGCAATCTTGGTCCGGGGGGCAAGCCCATATCCACCACGAGGGCGACCTGCGACAGGTTCCGATGCGTCAAGCGCAGCAATCCGACGCCGCGAACCTCGATCATTCCGGCGATGCTGCGGGGCGTGCGGGCGAACAGGGCGCCGTTGCGCGCAGAAACAAGCACCTGGTCATCTGCAACCAATTGGGCCCCTGCCTGGATCAGGCCCAGCGCCAGCGTTGACTTGCCGCTGGACGATGGGCCGACAATCAGGATCCCCGTTCGCGGGCCAAAGGCAACCACGCTGGCGTGGAAATTTTGCGGCGCCGTCACAAGGGCAGGCCGACCACGAAACGCGCACCCAGCGGCGCGGAATTCCGGTCGGCATTGGTCGGGCGGATGTTCTCGGCCCAGATCACGCCGCCATGCGCCTCGACGATCTGCTTCGAAATCGCCAGCCCAAGACCCGAGTGATTGCCGAACTGATCTTGCGGACGCTCGGAATAGAACCGTTTGAAAACCTTGCCCAGGGCGGATTCAGGGATGCCCGGTCCGGTATCCTCGACCACCACCAGCACCCGGTTGTCGCGCTTTCGCGCCCAGATGCGCACCGCATCGCCGGCTTCGCAAAACGAAATCGCGTTGGTGATCAGGTTGACGAAGACCTGTGCCAGACGGGCCTCCAGACCCTGGATCATCACCGCCTCGCGCGGCAGTTCGCTGATGAATTCAACGCCCTTGGTTTCGGCTTCCTGCCCCAGATGGGTGCTCAGGTTTTCCAGCGTCTTGCACAGGTTGAAGGTCTCTTCTTCTTCCTTGACCAGCTCGCTGTCCAGGCGCGACGCGTTCGAGGTGTCGGAAATCAGGCGGTCCAGGCGGCGCACATCATGCTCGATGACATCCAGCAGGCGGTTCACCTGATCCTCGCGCTTGGCCACCCTCAAGGTGCCCACCGCCGAACGCAGGCTGGCCAGCGGGTTCTTGATCTCATGCGAGACATCGGCGGCGAATTGTTCGTTCGCGTCGATCCGGTCATAAAGCGCCGAAACCATGCCGCGCATCGCCACCGACAGGCGGCCGATTTCATCGGGGCGCCCGGCAAGATCGGGGATCCGCACGCGCGCCGGCTGCATGCGCCGGGCGTTCTTGTCGCGGCCCAGTTCGGCGGCGGTCGCCAGATCGGCCAGCGGGTTGGCGATGGTCGAAGCCAGAACCAGGCTGAGCCCGACAGACACCAAGAGCGCAACAAGGAACATCTGCAAGACTTGCTCGCGTTCCGACCGCAGGATTTGGGCCAGTTCCTCGGGGATCTGCTGCATCACCACCGCACCGACTGCCTGCCCATCCACCAGGACCGGGGCGGCGGCCAGCATCCGAAACCCGTTGTCCAGTTGCAGCACGCGCCCGGCGCTTTGGCCCTGCATTGCCTCCTGATGCAGCGCGGCCAGCAGATCGATGGGGTCAGGTTGCGGAGAGCGATCACCGGGAATGATCCCCGACAGCGCCGACCAGATCATGTCCAGCGTGTCGGATATGATCGTGCGCTGCGGCTCGTCAGGCAGTTGCCCGCCGTCCGGGGTGTCGCGCCCGCCAACGCCGCGCCGCGCCAGCTCCACCACACCATCCGCGTCCAACAGCAGCAATTCGGTTTCGCGGTTGAGGGTCTGCGCGGAAACGATCCTGGATCGCGCCGCCCGGGCATCCGGCGCCGTATAGGCCGCATCCCCCGGCAGCACCGCCAGAATATCGGCAACCGATTGCGCCTGCGCGATCAGCGATGCCTGGTGCTGGCGCGTTATCGTATCGCGGAACGGGTTGGTAAACAAAACACCGGCCACCAGAAGGACCAGCGCCAGCATGTTGAACAGGATGATCTTGCGCGCCAGTGGCGAATGGAAGATCGACATCAACCCGCGCCGCGCGCGGTGGATGCGCACTTCGCTGTCTACCGCGCTTTGCGGGCGCACCCAGTCTTCCCCGAGCACGACATCGCTGCTCGGTCCATCCGTGTGTGGATTGATGTCTGCCCCTACCGCCATTATTCTTCAGTGTTTTGTGGGCTATGTTCGAGGTCAGGCCTCGTTGTATTTGTAGCCGATACCATACAGGGTTTCGATAGACGAGAAGTCCTCGTCCACGGATCGCATTTTCTTGCGAAGGCGCTTGATATGGCTGTCGATCGTGCGGTCATCGACATAGACCTGATCGTCATAGGCGACATCCATCAGCTGATCGCGGCTCTTGACGAAACCGGGACGCTGGGCCAGCGCCTGCAACAGCAGGAATTCGGTGACGGTCAGGGTCACTTCCTGCCCCTTCCACAGCACCGCGTGGCGCAGCGGGTCCATGGACAGCGAGCCGCGCACCATAACTTTGGTTTCTTCGGTGGTGCCGACTTCGTCGTTCTCTACGGCCTGTTGGCGGCGCAGGAGCGAGCGGATACGCTCGATCAGTAAACGTTGCGAGAAAGGCTTCTTGACATAGTCGTCAGCCCCCATCCGCAACCCCAGAACCTCGTCGATCTCATCATCTTTCGAGGTCAGGAAGATCACCGGCATCTGGGTTTTCTGGCGCAGCCGTTGCAGCAGTTCCATGCCGTCCATGCGCGGCATCTTGATGTCCAGAACGGCCATGTCCGGCAGGTGGCGGTTGAACGCCTCCAGCGCGGATTGACCGTCATTGTAGGTTTCAACCTCGAAGCCCTCGGCCTCGAGCGAAATAGAGACGGACGTCAGGATATTCCTGTCGTCGTCGACGAGTGCGATCTTTGACATTGGCCTGTCCTTGTTCTGCTCTATTGTTTTTTGCTCATGAGTCTAGAAACTTCGCGCCGAGAATCAACCAAATAGTCAGGCATTCGGGAACAATCGCGCATGATTTTCCCCTGAAGCCGTCAAGATTTTGTGCATCGCGCTCCGAGTTTCCGATCCGATGCGACAGTTTGCGATAACAATGGCATGTTATCGCTAAAGGGCCAATTGTGTCCTGTTCGATCCGCAAACCGCCATGATATAGCCCGGATGTCGGTTGAGGACACCACATGCCAGGCCACCCGAGGCAGAGGGTCGTTTGGCTTTTCAATTCGAAGCCAGGCAGCATGGCTTAAGGAGCGAGCATATGACCGCAGGACGCGTCAATCCCAAACAGCGTTTGGAAGATCAGGGGATCACCGGGCTGGGTTCCGTTTCCTACAACCTGATCGAACCGGCCCTGGTAGAATGCGCGATCAAGCGCGGCGAAGGCACCCTGGGAAAAGGCGGTGCCTTTTTGGTTTCCACAGGCAAGTTCACCGGCCGCTCGCCCAAGGACAAGTTCGTCGTGCGCACGCCCTCGGTGGAGGACAGCATCTGGTGGGACAATAACGCGCCAATGGAAGCAGAGGCGTTTGATCGCCTGTATGACGACATGACCGCGCATATGAAGGGTGGCGAGTTCTTCGTGCAGGACCTGTATGGCGGCGCCGATGCCACGCATCGCCTGGACGTGCGCGTGGTGTCCGAACTGGCCTGGCACAACCTGTTCATCCGCCACATGCTGCGCCGCCCGTCGCGCGAAGAACTGGACAGCTTTGTCCCCCAGTGGACGATCATCAACTGTCCCAGCTTCAAGGCCGATCCCGTGCGCCATGGCTGCCGCACCGACACCGTCATCGCGATGAATTTCGACCGCAAGATGATCCTGATCGCCAACACCGAATACGCGGGCGAGAACAAGAAATCGGTGTTTTCGCTGCTGAACTATATCCTGCCCGGCAAGGGCGTGATGGCCATGCATTGCTCGGCCAACCACGCGATCGACAATCCCGATGACTCGGCCATTTTCTTTGGTCTGTCGGGCACCGGCAAGACCACGCTGTCGGCCTGCGCCACCCGCACGCTGATCGGCGATGACGAGCACGGCTGGTCGGAAAACGGCATCTTCAATTTCGAGGGCGGCTGCTACGCCAAGACCATCAAGTTGGACCCGAAAGCCGAGCCCGAGATCTACGCCACCACTTCGCGCTTTGGCTCAGTCGTTGAAAACATGGTGTTCGACCCCGAAACTCTGGAACTGGATTTCGACGACAATTCGCTGACCGACAACACCCGCGTGGCCTATCCGCTGGACGCCATTTCCAACGCGTCGGAAACCTCGCTGGGGGGGCATCCCAAGCATATCATCATGCTGACCTGCGATGCGTTCAGCGTTCTGCCGCCCATTGCCCGGCTGACCCCGGCGCAGGCCATGTATCACTTCCTGTCGGGCTTCACCTCCAAGGTGGCGGGCACCGAGCGTGGCGTGACCGAGCCCGAACCGACATTCAGCACCTGCTTCGGCGCGCCCTTCATGCCGCGCCGACCCGAGGTTTATGGCAAGCTGTTGCAGGAAAAGATCCATGACCACGGTGCCACCTGCTGGCTGGTCAACACCGGCTGGACCGGCGGCGCCTATGGCACCGGCTCGCGGATGCCGATCCGCGCAACGCGCGCCCTGCTGAATGCCGCCTTGAACGGCTCGCTTGCCGAAGGCGAATTCCGCCGCGATGAAAATTTCGGCTTTGACGTGCCGGTCGCCGTGGACGGTGTCGCCGATGTCCTGCTGGACCCGCGCCGCACCTGGCAAGACGCGGCCGCCTATGACGCGCAGGCGCGCAAGCTGGTGCAGATGTTCTCGGACAACTTCGCGCAATACGTGCCGTTCATCGACGACGACGTCAAAGCCGCGGCCATCGACTGAGCCATGTCGCGCCGGATGCTGAAAGTGA
>CAJQNQ010000245.1 GCA_905479725.1 uncultured Paracoccaceae bacterium
AGGGTCCAGACCTCGTCGGCCAGCGCCAGCGCCGGCTGCGCGCCGATCCCGTCCAGCACGATATCGGCCAGCGTGGCCGCATCGGGCACCGCGCCCGGGCGCAACCCGGCCTCGACATCGGGATGGGGTTTGTAAATCAGAATGGCGTGCGGATGGGCCGCGCGCGCCGCCTGCAGCAGGGCCCGGTTTGTGCGCACCGGCCCGCCGGCGCCCAGGAGGATCGAGGCGTCGTCCTCGACCTGCCCGGGGATCAGGATCGCGGGTGCGTCGGGGCGCGTTGCGCGCAATCGGGCCAGATGATCCGCCAAGCACTGCGCCCTGACCCCCGGCGCAAGGTTGTATTTCGTCACGCCAGAACGCAGCACGGCATCGCGCAGCCGCGCGGCGCGTTCGGTGCCACCGGCGGGCAACGGCCCGGCGATCAGCCGTTCCAGGCGGCTTTCCTGGCGCGGATCGTAGTAGATGCCCAGATCGTCGACCGCCAGCGACAGGGGCGGCACCAGCGACGCGCCCAGCCCGGCAGAACGGATGAACCCGTCCTCGACCCGCACGCCATCAAAACTGTCCGGCACCGCCGAGGCCCAGCCCAGTACGCGCCGACCGCCCGCCGGGGCGCCGGGTTCGCGGGCAAAAACCAGCGGTTTCTCGCGCCCGAAGAACGCCTGAAGCGCCGGTCGTTTCCACGCGCGCATCCCGATGGCAACATAGCCGCCCCGGTCCTCGCGGTAGGCGCGCAGCCGTGCCTCCATCTGGTCGATGATCTCTTCCAGTTCGCATAGCCGGTCGCGCAGCGGATCATACCACAGCGGGTAAAGCATCATTGCCGCCGCGAAGAGTTGCGTGCGGGTCAGCCGGCGGCGGCGGCGCTGCGGGGGATCTTCGTCATCGCTCAGCCCCCAGCCGGCATAGAAGGGCTGGCCGAAAACGCGCGGGCGGTGACCGGCCAGCACGGATTCGAACCCCATCTGCGAGGACACCGTGTAGACCGCGATGGCCCCGTCAAACAGCGTCCAGGGCGAATGGGCGCCGTCCACGAAACTTACCCGGCCGCCAGCAGGCGCATCCTGCGGGCCGTAATGCCCGGCGCGCTGGCCAGTGCTGGTTTCGGGATGCGCGCGGATCAGAACGCGGGCCTGGCCGTGGACTTCCTGGGCGCGGATCAGCATTTCGCGAAACAATCGGTCGGCTTGCAGGGCGCCGGTCTCGTGGCCATGGGACAGCGACGCATCGCCGCGCACCTGGTCGATCACCAGAACATAGCCCGGTTCGGGGGGCGGCAGACCCGGGTCGTGCTGGTTGTATTTCGACAGATGCAGCGCACGAATCCGCGCTTGTGCGACGCGAGCGCGGGCCATCAGAGCACCGTCATCCAGCGGATGCGTGGACAGCAGGGTCTCCAGGTCGGACGGGACCGATGGATCATAATACACGCCGGCCAGGTCCAGCAGCAGACCCATCGGCGGCTCTTTTCCTGCTCTGCCCGGCGCCAGAGAGCGGATGAACGCGTCCTCGACCCGCCAGAGCGCCGCGCCGCGCCGCTGCGCCAGGGCTTCGGCCCGGTAGGCGCGCGGGCTGTGCCCCCAGGCCAGGACCGCATCCCGCGCCTTGGGCAGACCGAAGCGCGGGCGCGAAGCGGCGAGTTCAAGGATCCGGCGTATGCGCCGCGCCTGCCGTGACGGTCCCAGGAATCCACCGCTGGCGGCGATCAGACGGTCAGGCCGGAATGGCGGATCAGGCGGCATGGGCGGCACCCCGCGCGGGACAGGGCGGGTGCGCCCCACAACGGGGGCGCACCCGGATGTCGTTACAGGCTGCGGGCGTTGGTTGCGGCCGTCACGGCGGCCCCTGTCGCCCCAAGCGTGCCGGTCAGCACCGAGATCTGGCGGTTCCATTGCACGGCCGAGGCCTCGGTCACATAGATCGTATCGCCGTCTCGGATCTGGAAGTCGCGCGCCAGGAACACTCCGTTCGGCGCGGTCAGGTCCAGCACATAGACCAGCCGCTGGTCGCCGACGACGTCCTGGCGGCCCAGCACGTTGCGGGCGATTTCGGCCGGCTCGTCGCGGAACACGAAGACCCCGGTCGGATCGGCGCGCGCGGGTGCCAGGCCGCCGACCCGGGCCAGCGCCTCGATCGCGGTCAGGGTGCGGCTGTCGAAAGTCACAAGCGCCTGTTCGCCGGTTGCCCCCAGAACGGAGAAGCGGCGCTGATCCTGTTCCACGTAGATCCGGTCGCCACCGCGCAGGGCAATGTCCAGTTCAGGGTTGTCGAACAGATCGTCCAGCCAGACACGGTCACTGACGCTGTGCCGGGTCAGGGTGACCATGGCGGTTTGCGTCGGGATGCTGACGCCGCCCGCCGCGGCCAGCATGGCGGTCAGGCGCCGGGTCGACCGAAGGATCGGATAGACCCCCTGGGTCGTCACTTCGCCAACGACCGAAACCGTGGCGCCGTCACCGACCGTGCGGGTGACATAGACCTGCGGGTCCGGGGTCTGTTCGTCAAGCTGACGGGCGATGGCGCCGCGCAATCCTTCGGGCGTCTGCCCGGACGCGCGCACACGCCCGGCAAAGGGCACATAGATGAAGCCCTGGCTGTCGACCTGCAACTCGGTCAGCCGCGCGCCGCGCGCATCGGCGCTGGCCAGCAGCCCCTCGGGCACGTTCTCGAAAACGGTCAGGGTGACGGTGTCGCCCACGCGGATCGTATCGCCGCCCAACACGCGAGCGTTTCGCAAGCTGTCGGAAAACCCAAGGGCAAGCGGCACATTGGCGGCGCGGTTCACGCGGTCGCCGACGGCAACGATATAGGCGTCACCCTCGCGCAGCACGGAGCCTGCGAAAATCTCGTTCATGTTAGGCCCGGGGCGCGGCGCGGTGCAGGCCGAGACGACGGCTACAAGTGCGCCGAGCGCCAGGATGCTGACGCGGCGTGGAAATCTGACGGACACTGCTCGGGCTCCTTGTGGAACTGCCTCTGATTTTTTCTTTTAAGTATAGACGGAAGTTGCGGAATTTCCAAGCGCCTTGTCCAGGGGGTGTCAACGCACGAGCCGCAGGTGTTGCCGCGGGGCCGCCTGCCCGGTGATTAGCGCGGTGTAGGGGTCA
>CAJQNQ010000246.1 GCA_905479725.1 uncultured Paracoccaceae bacterium
TTCGACCCCGAGATCAATTTTCGCGAATTCACCGGCACCGTCTACAGCTGGCAGAATGGCGCCTGGCAATCGAACGCCATGTTCGAGGTGGGCAAGGAATGGGACCTGCCGGTGGTCGGCAAGCAGCAGGCCTACATGACCGGCCATGACGAGGTGCACTCGCTGGCGACCAACTACCCGCAGGCCGATGTGCGGTTCTGGATGGGGTTTGGTGAACGCTACATCACGGTGTTCACGGTGCTCAAGAACCTGGGCCTTCTGTCCGAAAAGCCGGTGACGACGGCCGAAGGGCAGGACGTGATTCCGTTGAAGGTGGTCAAGGCGGTGCTGCCGGATCCCGCGTCGCTGGCGCCCGATTACACGGGCAAGACCTGCATCGGCACGCTGGTGAAGGGCAAGAAGGACGGGCAGGACGCCGAGGTGTTTGTCTACAACGTCGCCGACCATAAGGACGCGTATGACGAAGTCGGATCGCAGGGCATTTCCTATACCGCGGGTGTGCCGCCGGTGGCCGCGGCGATGCTGATCGCCGATGGCACCTGGGACACCAGGACAATGGTCAATGTCGAAGAACTGGACCCCAGGCCGTTCTTCGAAATCCTGGACCGCCTCGGCCTGCCAACGCGCGTCAAGGATGCGCAGGGCGACAGGGCCTGGAACGCCTGAGCCCGGTTCTGACAATGGCATGAGACGCGGCGGCCCCCGGGGCCGCCGCAGTGTTTTTTCCGCGGCGGGCCCATTGCGCGCGCGGCGAAAAAGCCACAGGACGCCATGCCAAGCGGCGGGAAAGCCTTAGTTTTTCTGGACCTGAGGCGCAGCGCGCGCTATCGTCTGCGCAAACGGGGCGCAATGATCCCGATGCATGAGGCAGTCAATGGCATTTCCTGAGCGGTTTTCGAACCTGCCGGAATACGCATTCCCGCGCCTGCGCGGTTTGCTTGATCACCACCAGCCCGGTGGGGATCAAATCGTCATGACCATCGGTGAACCCCGCCATCCCATGCCAGATTTTGTGGCTGATGTTCTGAACGCCTCTATCGGTGGGTTTGCGCGCTATCCGGCGAACAATGGAAATGACGCTTTGCTGGCGTCGATTTCGGGCTGGCTGAAGCGTCGATACCGGGTTGATGTCGCGGCCGACCGCCTGATGGCGCTGAACGGCACGCGCGAAGGGTTGTTCAACGCGGCCATCGCCCTGTCGCCGGAAACCAAGAACGGCAAAAAGCCGGTCATTCTGACGCCGAACCCATTTTATCAGGTTTATGCCATCGGCGCGCTGGTTGCCGGTGCTGAGCCGCATTTCAGTCCTGCAACCGCCGCAACCGGGCAGTTGCCGGATTACCGTGCGCTGCCTGCCGATCTGCTGGACCGGGTGACGGTGGCCTATGTCTGTTCGCCCGCGAACCCGCAGGGCGCGGTGGCCAGCGCCGAGTATTGGGCCGACCTGCTGGACCTGGCCGAAAAGCATGATTTCCGCATCTTCGCCGATGAATGCTATGCCGAGATCTACCGCGACACGCCGCCGTCCGGTGTGCTGGAAGTGGCCGCGCGGGTGGGCGCCGACCCTGAGCGCGTGCTGAGCTTTCATTCGCTGTCCAAACGCTCGAACCTGCCCGGCTTGCGGTCCGGCTTCGTGGCGGGCGGGGTCCAGTCGATCCGCGCCATTCGCCAGTTGCGGGCCTATGCCGGTGCGCCCCTGCCCGAGCCCTTGCAGGCCGTGGCATCGGCCGTGTGGAATGATGAGGCCCATGTCGAGGCCAGCCGCGCGCTGTATCGGCGCAAATACGCGGTGGCCGATGAAGTGTTCAGCGGCCTGAATGCCTTTGCTCCGCCCGAAGCGGGGTTCTTCCTGTGGCTGCCCGTCGCCGATGGCGAAGCGGCGGCCTTGAAACTGTGGCGTGAAACCGGTGTGCGTGTGCTGCCGGGCGCCTATCTGTCGCGTGACGTGAATGGGGAAAACCCCGGCGCCGGTTATATCCGGGTGGCGCTTGTCGCCCCCGAGGATGAAACCCGCCGGGGCCTGACCCTGTTGCGTGACTGCCTTTATGCGTGAGGAACCGATGGCGTCTTTCCCCAGCCCCCAGCGCGAACCGCTTCTGGACCGACAGTTGCAGCACATCCTGTCCCAGCGTGGCAAGGAATTGCTGGGCCTGTGCCTGATCGGCGTCGGTTTGCTGCTGGCGCTGATCCTGGGGTCCTACACACCCGAGGATCCGTCCTGGAGCGCCGCCACCGACATGCCCGCGCAAAATGCGCTGGGGCGAGGCGGGGCGGGGATTGCCGCGCCGCTGATGGTCATCGCGGGGCTTGGGTCCTGGGGGTTTGTCGCGGCGTTCTGCGTCTGGGGCGTGCGGCTGGTCGTCCATCAGGGGGAACACAACATCCTGGGCCGCACCACCTTCGTGCCCATTGCCATTGCGCTGGGTTCGATCTGGCTGGCGACCCTGGTGCCCGGAGAAAACTGGAGCGTCGACTACGGTCTGGGCGGAAAGTTTGGTGATGCTGTGCTTGGCGCCGTTCTGTCGGCCCTGCCGCTGACCTCGACTTTCGGGTTCAACGTGCTGACGCTGGTGACCTTCGCGGTCGCGCTGGCGCTGTGGCTTTACGTGCTGGGCGCGTCGCTGCCCGAACTGTGGCGCATCGGGCGCTTCCTGCTGTCCGGCCTGATCCTGAGCTATGCGGGTCTGATGACCCTTCTGGGCCGATCGGCCCGGGGTGCCGGCGGGCTGGCGGTGCGCAGCCATCATCGCCGCCAGGAGCGCCGCGCCGCGCATGACACCGCGCGCCATGCCGCCTATCAGTCGGTCGAGGCCCATCCCGAATGGCAGGACGCCTATGCCCCGTGGCAGGACGCCGATGCGGCGCCGGATTATCATGCCCCGCGCGGCGCACCACGCATTTACCGGCCCGAGCCGCGTGTCGCAGATCCGTATGACGCGCATCGTTATGCACCGGCAGAGCCGCAGCCGCAGGGTTACGCGCCACATCGGGCCGCGGGCCATGGCGCGCACCCTGACGCACATGCCCACCGGCCCGAGCCGAGCCTGAGCGGGTATCAACAGCCCGGCTACGCGGCGCGGCGTCCTGAACCGTACGTTGCGCAAGAATATCCCCGATACTACCCGGGCGCCGCCGAGCAGCCCTGGGGCCCGTCCGAGGAACAGCCCGGACGTCCGGGGCTTCTGGCGCGCGTATCCAGGCTGGGCCGGCGGCGGGGTGAGCCCGAGCGGCCCGAGTGGTCCGCGCCCGAAGGCGAGTTGATCGAACCGCAAATGCCGCCGCAGGCGATGGCGGCGCGGGCACCGTCCGAGGACCGGTTGCGCAACCGCATCACCGATGTGATCCGCGCGCGCAAGCAAAACAAGCCCGCGTTGCGCATCGATCCGCATCAGCCCTACGCCCCGGCGCAGGTCGCCCCGCCCGCCGCCCCGCCGCTGACCGCGAACCGCAGGGAACCCGCCCTGACCTCCGCGCCCGTTCAGGGAGCCGGACAGGGGGGTGCGCAAGGGGCTGCGCAGGGGGCAGGCCAGGGAGCCGCCCGGGAACAGACCGGCATCGGGTATAGCCACAGCTTTGACCTGCCCGGCGCGCAGACACTGTATCCCGGCGCCGCGCAGCTCGGCTTTGGTCCGCAGGCGGACTGGCAGGACGAGGACACCCTGATCGAGGAAGAGGGGCCCGAGGCACCGCCCCCCGCCCAGTCAGGCCGGGTTCTGACGCGCCGCGTGGTGCAGACCGCGCCGCGCCGTTCGCCCGCGCCGTCCCGTCAGGCGCAGGCCGAGGCCCAGCCAACCCTGCCGTTCGAGCCAAAGCGCCAGGTGTTCGAACTGCCCCCCCTGTCGCTGCTGTCGGACCCCAAGAAGGTCGAACGCTACACCCTGTCCAACGAGGCGCTGGAAGAAAACGCGCGCATGTTGGAAAGCGTGCTGGAGGACTACGGCGTGCGCGGTGAAATCGTCAGCGTGCGCCCCGGCCCGGTGGTCACGATGTATGAACTGGAACCCGCACCCGGCCTGAAGGCCAGCCGCGTGATCGGGCTGTCGGACGATATCGCGCGCTCCATGTCGGCGCTGTCGGCGCGGGTGTCCACCGTGCCCGGCCGCAGCGTGATCGGGATCGAACTGCCCAACGTGCGGCGCGAAAAGGTTGTGCTGCGCGAAATCCTGGGCAGCCGGGATTTTGGCGACGGACAGCAGAAACTGCCGCTGGCGCTGGGCAAGGATATCGGCGGGGAAAGCATCGTGGCGAACCTGGCCAAGATGCCCCACCTGCTGATCGCCGGGACCACCGGATCCGGCAAGTCGGTGGCGATCAACACGATGATCCTGTCGCTTCTCTACAAGCTGACGCCCGAGGAATGCCGCCTCATCATGATCGACCCGAAGATGCTGGAACTCAGCGTCTACGACGGTATTCCGCATTTGCTGTCGCCCGTGGTGACCGATCCCAAGAAGGCCGTCGTGGCGCTGAAATGGGTCGTCGGGGAAATGGAAGAACGCTACCGCAAGATGTCCAAGATGGGCGTGCGCAACATCGAGGGCTATAACGGCCGCGTGCGCGAGGCACTGGGCAAGGGCGAGATGTTCAAGCGCACGGTGCAGACCGGGTTCGACGACGAAACCGGCGATCCGATGTTCGAGACCGAGGAATTCGCGCCCGAGGTTCTGCCCTTCATCGTCGTGATCGTCGATGAAATGGCCGACCTGATGATGGTCGCGGGCAAGGAGATCGAGGCCTGCATCCAGCGTCTGGCGCAGATGGCGCGGGCGTCAGGGATCCACCTTATCATGGCCACGCAACGCCCGTCGGTCGATGTCATCACCGGCACGATCAAGGCCAACTTTCCCACGCGGATCAGCTTTCAGGTAACGTCCAAGATCGACAGCCGCACCATTCTGGGTGAACAGGGGGCCGAGCAGCTTCTGGGCATGGGCGACATGCTTTACATGGCCGGCGGCTCGAAGATCACGCGCGTCCACGGGCCGTTCGTGTCGGATGAGGAGGTCGAGGAGATCGTCACCCATCTGAAAAGCTTTGGTCCCGCCGACTATATTGGCGGCGTGCTGGACGGGCCGGACCCCGAAAGCGTCGGCGATATCGATGCGGTTCTGGGGCTGGGCGATTCCGGCGGCGAGGACGCGCTCTATGACCAGGCCGTCGCCATCGTCGCGCGCGACCGGAAATGTTCGACCAGCTACATCCAGCGCAAGCTGGGGATCGGCTACAACAAGGCCGCGCGCCTGGTCGAGCAGATGGAGGACGAAGGCGTGGTCAGCTCGGCCAACCATGTCGGCAAGCGCGAAATTCTGGTACCGGAACAGCATTGACCGGGATGTAAATTCCGGTCGGGGTGATTATCTGTCAGATCATGAACAAGATCGCTCTTACCCTTGCCATTTCACTCGGCACCGCCCTGGCCGTTCCTGCGGCTTGGGCCAATGAAAAGCTGTCTCTGTCGGCGATTTCCGCGTATCTGAATGACCTGCAGGCGGCGCAAACCACCTTTACCCAGATCAGCGATGACGGCACCCTGTCG
>CAJQNQ010000247.1 GCA_905479725.1 uncultured Paracoccaceae bacterium
GTCGTTGGAAGACCTGGCCGCGGTGATCTCGCAACCGGAGGATATGGGTGAAAAGGCACGGCTGATGGGCGCGTTGGCGGCACATCGGCCTTAAGTCTCTTCGCCCTTTCCCGGCGGGCTGCGGGGCTCTTCGAAACCTGCAGGTCAGGCGAAGGTGTTCCCGAAAGTGGTGCGGTAGAGGGTTGAGAGATCGTCGAGGAGGGCGGATGCGCCGCCGAAACTGACATCGGGGCCGCCGAATTTTCCAACAATGCTCAGGGAGAGCCCCGATCGGGCGGCCTCGGTTATCAGCGTCTCGGCCTGATCGGACGTGCAGGCGATGAGATAGCGCGCCTGGTCCTCGCCAAAGAGTGTCGGCGTGTCGGAGGCATCGAGCGTGATGCCGATCCCGGTGGTTTCGGCCAGCTCAAAGGCCGCGAGCGCCAGACCGCCGTCGCCCAGATCGGTGCAGGCCGAGATGTGCGCATGATGGGCGCGGATGAAATCGCCGTGGGCCTTTTCAAGGGCCAGATCGACCGGGGGCGCGTCGCCTTCGCAGCTGTTGGAATGGACAGACAGCAGCGCAGATTGCCCCAGGTGTCCTGTGGTTTTTCCAAGGACCAGTGCGACGTGGTTTTTGCGGATGTCGGTCCCGATGATCTGGTCTGGATGCGTGATCAGCCCCACCGCGCCGATGGTGGGGGTGGGCAGGATCGCAACCCCGTCGGTTTCATTATACAGTGACACGTTGCCGGACACGATGGGCATGTTCAGTGCCGACACCGCTTCTCCGATGCCTTTGATCGCTCCGACAAACTGCCCCATGATCTCTGGCTTTTCGGGATTGCCGAAGTTCATGTTGTCGGTGGTTGCCAAGGGCCGCGCGCCCACCGCGCACAGGTTGCGGAAGGCTTCGGCCACGGCCTGCTTGCCGCCCTCGACGGGGTTGGCGCGCACATAGCGCGGGGTCACGTCGCTGGTGAAGGCGATGGCCTTGTCGGTGCCATGCACCCGCACGACACCCGCGCCCAGACCCGGCGCGCGCACGGTGTCGCCCATGACCATGTGGTCGTATTGCTCCCACACCCAGGCCTTGTGCGCGTAGTTCGGGCTGGCGATCAGCGCCTTGAGCGCATCGAGTGGGTCCACCTGCGGCACTGGTAGCATGTCCGCCGCGGGCGGAGTTTCCACCCAGGGGCGGTCGTATTCAGGGGCCTCGGATGACAGCTTCGACAACGGCAGATCGGCCACCGTGTCATTGCCGTGCAGGATCAGGAACCGGTCCTCGGGGATGGTTTCACCGACGATGGCGAAATCCAGATCCCATTTCTCGAACACCGCGCGCGCCACGGCTTCCTTTTCCGGGTGCAGCACCATGAGCATCCGCTCCTGGCTTTCCGACAGCATCATTTCATAGGCCGTCATGTCGGGTTCGCGCTGCGGCACGTCATCCAATTGCAGCCTGATGCCCAGGCCGCCCTTGTCGCCCATTTCCACGGCCGAACAGGTCAGCCCCGCCGCGCCCATGTCCTGAATGGAGATCACGGCGCCGGTCCGCATCAGCTCAAGCGTCGCTTCCATCAGGCGCTTTTCGGTGAACGGGTCGCCGACCTGCACCGTGGGGCGCTTGTCCTCGATCGTGTCGTCGAATTCGGCCGAGGCCATGGTGGCGCCGCCGACCCCGTCGCGCCCGGTTTTCGCGCCCAGATAGACCACCGGCATTCCAACACCCGACGCTGCCGAGTAGAAGATGCTGTCGGCGTCGGCCAGACCGGCGGCAAAGGCATTGACCAGGCAATTGCCGTTGTAGCTGGCGTGAAAGCGCACCTCGCCGCCGACATTGGGCACGCCGAAGCAATTGCCATAGCTGCCGATGCCCTCGACCACGCCCTTGACGATATGGGCGGTCTTGGGGTGGCCGGGCAGGCCGAAGGACAACGCGTTCATGGCGGCGATGGGGCGCGCGCCCATGGTGAACACATCGCGCAAAATCCCGCCGACACCGGTGGCCGCGCCCTGATGAGGTTCGATGTAGCTGGGGTGGTTGTGGCTCTCCATCTTGAAGATCAGCGCCAGTTTCTTGCCGTCCGGGCCATCACCGATATCCACCACACCGGCGTTTTCACCGGGGCCGCAAATGACTTGCGGGCCCGTGGTGGGCAGGGTGCGCAACCATTTCTTCGATGACTTGTAGGAACAATGTTCGTTCCACATGGCCGAAAAGATACCCAGTTCGGTAAAGCTGGGCTCGCGGCCGATGATCTCAAGGATGCGGGCGTATTCGTCGGACTTCAGCCCGTGGGCGGCGATCAGGTCGGGGGTGATGGCAGGTTCGGTCATGGCGGCTTTCCCGGGCGCAAGAACGTTGCGCGCGTCTTAAGTCATGCAAGGGGGAAGGAAAAGGGCCGCGGGCGTCAAAGTGTCTTCGCTTTTTTCGGCTTGGTAGTGTCAGGGACGGCCCAAGGCATGCGCATTGGGGTTGGTAAAGGCGACCACAAAGGCCCCGGCGCCGATGTCTTAACCCCATGGCACAGTCGCGTGCCTGCCCGATGATCCTGCGGATGACCTGGCCACAACCAAGGCCAAACGGGCGATCCGGCGCAAAAACCCGGGCAGGACATGATCCGGTCTATGCTGCCACGCTGCGCATTCGGTGCCGGGGGCGCCCAATTGACGGGCAATTGCCGTCGGGCGAAAAAAAAAGGCCGAGCAGATGCTCGGCCAAAGTCCAACAGGGAGGTAAAGATACGCGGCAAAGCCATGTATCTTGAAACCAGACCTAATATAACAAGTTCACTAATTCAAGATTTTCTTCGCTGCGTATGCATCATAGCGGCGATGCGTTGCGCGCATGTCTCACTTTTGAGCAATTCTGCAACAGCCGTTCCTGGGGTCAGGCGTCATCGGGATGCGCGGAAAGGTTGCGACGGTAGGCGATGATTCCCTCCAGAACGAAATCGCGGAACGCCATGATCCGTTTCGATTGCCGCAATTCTTCGGGATAGGCCAGGAACACCGGGACTTCGGCGCTATCGACATCGGGCAGAACGCGCACCAGATCGGGGAAGTCGCGCGTCAGGTAGTTGGGCAGCAAGCCGATGCCCAGATTGTTCAGCACGGCCTGCAACACGCCGAAATAGTTGTTGACCGTAAAGGTCGAGGTCACGGGCAGGGCGTTGAGTTGTCGCAGCAAGGCCGCCCCCGCAGCAACCTGCGGAGCGTTGACGTTCTGGCTGATAAGCCGGAAATCGCGCATATCGTCCAGCGTCTCGGGTGTGCCGCTGCTCTCCAGATAGGCGGGCGTCGCATAGAGGCGCATCCGCACCCCCATCAACCGCTTGCGGATCAGGTCTGCCTGGCTGGGCTCTTTCATGCGAATGGCGACATCGGCCTCGCGCATCGGCAGGTCCAGCACCCGC
>CAJQNQ010000248.1 GCA_905479725.1 uncultured Paracoccaceae bacterium
CAACCTGCCTGAAGACATTGACAGGCTGATTACCCGGCTGGCCCGGTCCAACGTGCAGGTTTACGGCGCAATCTATCTGAAAACCGATGGCGACAGGCTGGTCACCGCGTTCAAGAAAGAAAACGACGACCCAAAAAGCCGCTGGTTCCATTTCGAATACAAGGTCACCGAACATGGGCTGATGGCCATGGCTTCGGGCAGTCACTGACGGCGGCCAGCGCGGCGGCGCAACAGTCTGCTGCCTGCGTTTCCCGGGCCAGTTGACCTGTGCGCGTTCCTCGTTCATATGGCGCAAAACATAACCCGCAACCGGGCGTTCCGTGGGCGCCAAACTGACGAGGAGCAAGGCCAATGGCCCAGATTTCCCTGACCCTTCCCGACGGCAATTCGCGCAGCTATGACGCAGGTATTACCCCTGCTCAGGTTGCGGCCGACATTTCCACGTCGCTGGCCAAAAAAGCGATTTCCGCCACCGTTGACGGCCAACACTGGGATCTGCAGTGGCCCATCGACAGCGATGCGTCCATCGCGCTTCATACCATGAAAGACGAAGTACAGGCCAACGAGCTGATCCGCCACGATCTGGCCCATATCATGGCCCGCGCCGTGCAGGAAATCTGGCCCGACACCAGGGTCACCATCGGACCGGTCATCGACAACGGCTGGTATTACGACTTTGACCGCGCTGAACCTTTCACGCCCGAAGACCTGGGCGAGATCGAAAAGAAGATGAAGGAAATCATCAACAAACGCGACCCCGTCACCACCGAGGTCTGGGAACGCGACCGCGCCGTCAAATTCTACGAGGCCAATAACGAACCCTATAAGGTGGAACTGATCCAGTCTATTCCCGGCAACGAACCGATCCGCATGTATTGGCACGGCCACTGGCAGGACCTGTGCCGCGGCCCGCATCTGCAGCATACCGGGCAGGTGCCGGGTGACGCATTCAAACTGATGTCAATCGCCGGGGCCTACTGGCGTGGCGACAGTTCGCGCGCCATGTTGCAGCGCATTTATGGCGTGGCGTTCCAGAACAAGGACAAGCTCAAGGCCTACCTGCACATGCTGGAAGAAGCCGCCAAGCGCGACCACCGCAAGCTGGGCCGCGAGATGGACCTGTTCCATCTGCAACCCGAAGCGCCCGGTCAGATCTTCTGGCATCCGAACGGATGGACGATCTACACGCAATTGCAGGACTACATGCGCCGCCAGCAGACGCGCGCCGGCTATGTCGAGGTGAACACGCCGCAGGTGGTGGACCGCAAGCTGTGGGAGGCCTCGGGCCACTGGGACAAGTATCACGACAACATGTTCATCGTCGAAGTGGACGAGGAACATGCGCGCGAGAAATCGGTCAACGCGCTCAAGCCGATGAATTGCCCCTGCCATGTCGAAATCTTCAAGCAGGGGCTGAAATCCTACCGCGACCTGCCGCTGCGCATGGCGGAATTCGGCTCGTGCAACCGGTATGAGCCGTCGGGCGCGTTGCATGGCATCATGCGGGTGCGCGGCTTCACGCAGGATGATGCGCATATCTTCTGCACCGAAGCGCAGATCGAATCCGAAACCAAGCGGTTTCTGGATTTCCTGTCGATGGTCTATCGCGATCTGGGCTTCGACAGCTTTAAGGTGAAATTCTCGGACCGGCCGGAAGTGCGCGCGGGATCCGACGCGCAATGGGACAAGGCCGACCGGCTGTTGCAGGAAGCCTGCGAGGCCGCCGGCTGCGCCTATGACCTGAACCCGGGCGAGGGGGCGTTCTATGGTCCCAAGCTGGAATTCGTGCTGACCGATGCGATTGGCCGGGACTGGCAGTGCGGCACCTTGCAGGTGGATTTCATCATCCCCGAACGGCTGGGCGCCAGCTATATCGGCGCGGATGGTGAAAAGCACACGCCGGTCATGCTGCACCGCGCCACGTTGGGTTCGTTCGAGCGGTTCATCGGCATCCTGATCGAGGAACATGCCGGCCGGATGCCATTGTGGCTGGCCCCGCAGCAGGTGGTCGTGGCCTCGATCGTGTCGGACGCGGACGCCTATGTGCACGAGGTCGTCGCCACCCTGCGCGACGCCGGGCTGCGGGTGCAGGCCGATATCCGGAACGAAAAGATCAACTACAAGGTGCGCGAACATTCGCTGGCCAAGGTGCCGGTGATCCTGGCCATTGGCGCGCGCGAGGTCGAGGAACGCACGGTGTCGGTGCGCCGCCTGGGCGACAACCGCACCCAGACGCAGGCGCTGGAGGCCTTGGTGGACGATCTGAAGGCCGAAGCGCTGCCGCCCGATCTGCGGGCGAAATAAGACAGGCAGGGGGGCGTTGCCCCCCTCTTTGCTGCGCAAATTCACCCCCCAGGATATTTCGGGACAGATGAGGGGGGCGGGCGCGCGAAATCGGAAAGGTTTGGGATGCGGATCCTCTTTTTGGGCGACGTGATGGGGCGCGCGGGGCGCGCCGCGGTGGCAGAACGGCTGCCCGGGCTGCGCCGCGACTGGGGCCTGGATTTTGTCGTGGTGAACGGCGAGAACGCGACTTCGGGGATGGGGCTGTCGCCCGACCACGCGGCGGGGCTCCTGGAGGCCGGCGCGGATTGCGTCACGCTGGGCGATCACGCGTTCGACCAGAAGACCATGATCGGCCATATCGACCAGGAGCCGCGTATCCTGCGGCCGCTGAACTTTTCCAAGGTGGCGCCGGGAAAGGGCGCGCGGCTGTTCACGCTGCCCGACGGGCGCTCGATCCTGGTGGCGCAGGTGCTGGGGCAGGTGTTCATGAAGCGCCCCTTCGATGATCCGTTCAGCGCCATCGAACCGGTGCTGCGCGCGCATCCGCTGGGCGCGCGCGCCACCGCCGTGCTGGTCGATGTGCATTGCGAGGCGACCAGCGAGAAGATGGCGCTGGGCCATTGGTGCGACGGGCGCGCGAGCCTTGTGGTGGGGACGCATACCCATGTGCCGACCGGTGACGCGATGATCCTGAACGGCGGCACCGGCTACCTGACCGATGCCGGCATGTGCGGCGATTATGACAGCGTGATCGGCATGCAGAAGGACGAACCGCTGCGCCGATTCATCACCGGGATGCCCAAGGCCAGGTTCGAACCGGCGCGGGGCGAGGCGAGTCTGTCGGGCGTGTTCGTGGAAACCGATGATGCCACAGGCAAGGCGAAAGTGGTTCACATGGTGCGGCTGGGCGGGCGGTTGGCGCCCAGCGGGCCGCCGGCTGGCCCAGCGTCATGAAACGGCTCGTCCTGGCCTATGCCGGTCTCTTGTTGATCGGCTCGGCCTGGGGGGTGTCTTTCCCGATGGTCAAGATTGCCGTGGAGGGCGGCTATTCCCCCACCGGCATCATGGTGCTGCAACTGTCGATGACGGTTCTGGGCCTGGCGCTGTGGCAGGTGCTGAGCGGCGGCTGGCGGCGCATCCCGCTGGATCCCGCGCATCTGCGTCTCTATGCGGTGGTCGGCGTGGTCGGCATGGCGGTGCCGCATCTGGCGTCGCTGGTTGGCACGGCGCGCCTGCCCGCCGGCGTCATGGCGATCGTCATGTCGCTGGTGCCGATGCTGGTGTTACCGCTGTCGCTGGCCCTGGGGCTGGAAACCTTCCGCGCGCGCCGTCTGGTCGGGGTCTTGCTGGGCGCGACAGCCGTATTGATGCTGGTCGGTCCGGAAACCAGCCTTCCGGAGCCCGGCCTGTGGGTCTGGGTGCTGGTCGGGGCCATAGCGCCGCTGTTCTACGCGTTCGAAGGGATGTATGTGTCGCACGCGCCGGCCCAGCGCGCCGGCCCGTTCACGGTGTTGTGGATCGGATCGGCGGTGGCGCTGGGCATCGTCTTTCCGCTGGCGGCCCTGGGCGGCGGGCTGCAATGGCCCGCCGACGGGCTGGGGCGCGCGGAGTGGGCGATCATCGGATCCGAGGTGGTCAGCGTGCTGGGCTATGCCGGCTACATCCTGGTGCTGCGTCTGACCGGGCCGGTATTTGGCGCGCAGGTGTCGTTTGTCGTGACCGGCATGGGGGTTGTCTGGTCGATGATCCTGCTGGGA
>CAJQNQ010000249.1 GCA_905479725.1 uncultured Paracoccaceae bacterium
CGCCGCGCGGCTTCTGGTGTTTGTCGGCCTGCCCACGCTGATTACAGCCTGGTATTTCTATGCCGTGGCCACGCCGCTTTTCGCGACCAACTCGGAATTTGTGGTGCAGCAGGCCGACGCGCCGTCCGGCGGCGGCGGCGGCGGAGGGCTGGGCGGCCTGCTGGGCGGCGGCGCGACGGGTGGCTTGCAGGACAATGTCACGGTGCAGTCCTTCCTGGTCTCGCGCGAGGCGATGCAGAGACTGAACCAGGAGCAGGGATTCAAGGCCTATTTCCAGCAGGATTTCATCGATCCCCTGCGTCGGCTGGCCCCGGATGCCACCGACGAGGCGGCGTTCAGGCTGTATCAGGATATGGTGCAGGTGAGCTATGACCCCACCGAGGGCATCATCCGCATGGAGGTTCTCGCCGCCGATCCGCAAACCAGCGAGACCTTTGCCCGCGCCCTGGTCGGCTATGCCGAGGAACGCGTCGATCAACTGACCCAGCGCGTGCGCGAAAACCAGATGGGCGACGCCATGAACAGCGTGACCGCCGCGCAGGAACAGATGAATACGGCCCAATTGCAGGTGCTTGACCTTCAGGAGCGCTATCAGGTTCTGTCCAGCGAGGTCGAGGTGACGTTGCTCACCCAGCAGATCACCGGGCTGGAAACGCAGTTGAACCAGGAGTTGCTCAGCCTGTCCGATCTTCAGGCCAATGCACGGCCCAATCCGGCGCGCCTGGCGCAGTCCGAGCGGCGCATCTCGACGCTTCAGGCACAGATCGCCGATCTGCGCGCCGCGCTGACCCAGGGCGGCGCCGATGGCACGTCGCTGGCGCAGGTCCAACGCGAGCTGTTGATGGCCGAAAGCGATGTCGCCACGCGGCAGATGTTGCTGGCGCAGGCCATGCAGCAGCTCGAAGGCGCCCGGATCGAGGCCAATCGCCAGGTTCGCTACCTGTCGCTGGGTGTCAGCCCCGTGGCACAGGACGAACCCGCCTACCCCCGTGCGTTCGAGAATACCGCGCTGGCCTTTCTGATCTTTGCCGGCCTTTATCTGATGATTTCCATGACGGGCGCGATTCTGCGCGAACAGGTAACCGGCTGATCCCGGCGACGGGTCGGCACCGACCCAACGCAGGCGCTTGCTCGCGTCCGGGCTCGGTGGGCGATGCTGCTGCCCCATGGTCGGCGCCCTGGGGATGCAAAACATGCGCGCTCTTCTGCCGCTGCGACGGATAACCGCTGGCGCAAGTCCGGGCGCGCGGCTAGTCTGCCGCCAAATCGTTTCGCGACAAGGAGAATTTCATGCGCATCACAACATTGGCCGCAACCGCATTTGCCGGCCTGACGCTCGCCGGATGCATCAATGTTGACCTGACGGCAACCGTCACCGGCCCCGATAGCGTCCGCCTGTCGGGCTATACCGAAGTGCAGACCGAAATCCTGGACATGATGGGCGGCGCCGCGGCCTTTTGCAACGCCGAAGAAGGCGGCACGCTGGAGATGACCGAAACACATGCACGGTGCAATGTGCTGATCGAAGGAACCTTTGGCGAGGTTTTCGTGGCGGAAGCGGGCGAGCCCGTTCCGACAGCGACCGATCTGGGCGACGGCACGGTGCGGCTGAGCTTCCCGGTCCGGCAGATGACCGCGGATGCCAGCGAAATGCGCAACGATCCGCAGACCATGACCATGATGCGCCCGATGCTTGAAGGCCAGACCTTCGTCATGCGGATCGCCGGTGAGGAGATCATCTCGTCAAACGGCACCATCGCCGAGGACGGCAAGAGCGCGTCCTTCGGCTTCCCGCTGATCGAGGTTCTGAACGCCGAATACCAGTTCCCCGAAACCTTCGAGGCCGTGGTGCGCTACTGATCGCCGGCTGCGCGGGTCACCAGGGCGTCCAGCGCCTGCGTGATCCGCGCAAACGAGGCGCGCGCGCCCTGTGCCATGTAGCGCGCGCGCAGATAGCCGTGCACCAGCCCCGGTTCTTCGGTGAAAGACACCTCGACACCCGCCTCGGCCAGACGCGCCGCGTATTCGACGCTGTGCGAGGCCAACGGGTCGCATTCGGCAGAAAACAGCGCGGTCGGCGGCAGCGCACTGAAATCGTCGGCGTCCAGCGGCGCGGCGGTGACGTCCTTGTCTGGCAGGCCATCCGCAAACCGCAGGGCTGCATAAAATTCGATATCGGCGCGGGTCAGCATCGGCGCGTTGGCATGGCGCGTGGTGCTGGGCAGGATGCCATCGTGCCCAAATCCGCCATAGATCAGCACCTGCCCGACGATCTCTGACCCGGCAGTTTCGCAGCGCGTGGCACAGACCGCCGCCGCCAGATTGGCGCCCGCACTGTCGCCCAGCAGCACCTTCGGGCCCGCCACGGCATCGACAACCGCGGCGGCATCGTCATAGGCGGCGGGGTGCGGATGTTCCGGCACCAGACGGTAGTCGACGGAAATCAGCGCCACCTGCGCGCCTTCCGCCAGTTCGGCGCAGATACTGTCATGGCTGTGCAGCCCGCCGACGACAAAGCCGCCGCCGTGAAAATAGATCGCCGTGACGCCTTGGCGCGGCGCGGTCGGAGTGTAGCGCCGGCAGGGCACACCGGCGATCACCTCGTCGCGAGTGGCCAGGCCCGGCGGATGCGGCGGGTCGAATTTCGCGCAGAGCGCGTCATAGAAGTCGCGCTGCTGCTGGATGGTGAAATTGACCGCGTCGGGCGGATAGGCGGCCTCGGTCTGGGCAATGAAGTCCCGAATATCGGCGGGCAGCCAGGAATAGTCGTCCATCGTCTCGGTCATGCGGGCTCTCCCAGATTTTGGCGCAGCGCGCCAATCAGTTTGCGCCACACGGCGCGGTGTCGGTTGCGAAAATGCAAGGCCGCGTTGACGGTCTGGGTCAGGTCGGGGGCGCCGATCACGGGCTCGGCCCAGCCCTCGTCTATCGCCCGGGCCGCCATGCGCTGTTGCAGGTATCCCGCCACCTTCAACGTGCGGATCAGCCCTTGCACGGTTGTCGAATGCCCGGCCGCCAGCGGCGGGCGGCTCAGATGCGGCAACAGGGCGGCATGGGTGCGCTCGAACGCCGGCGACAGGCAAGCCATGACATAGCGGGCCTGGGTGATGGCCTCGAAATCTCCCAGCCCCTCTCCCACGGGCGCGACCATGCGATAGTGCAGCTCGCCCAGGGTTTCAAAATGCACGTCGGGCGACGGGTAGGGCGTGAACATCAACGCCAGATCCAGAACGCCGCTTTGCAGGTCGCGGCACATCTGCGCGGAATTGTCGGATTCGATATACAGCGCCGCATCGGGCAATTGCCCCAGCATGGCGTGAACCCAGCGCGCCGGATCGCCCGCCGCAAGGTCATGTTGCAGCCCCAGCCGGATCGACATGGCGGTGCCGCTGGCACCGCGCGCGGCGGCACGGGCCTCGGTCAGGGCATGGCGCAGCCCGCGCGCATGGGGCTCGTAGCGCCGCCCCTCGGGCGTCAGTTCGCACCCGGCCCGTGACCGGCGAAACAGCGCCACGCCCAGGTGGCGCTCCAGCGCGGCGACGCGGCCCGAAACGGTGGATTGCGTCACGCCCAGCCGCTCGGCGCTGCGGTTGAAGCTGCGCGTCTCGCACAGGTCCAGAAATGTGTCGATCTGATCCGCTTGCATCGGCGCAGGCTATGACGCCCGGCGCGCGCCGCCAAGGGGGTGTCGGGCGGAAGGGCCGCCGCAACAGCGGTTCATCCCGGCAGCGCGCCTTTCAGCACCAGCGGCAACCCCGCCGCGACAAGGACGACGCATCCGGCCTGCTGCGCCAGATCCTGGTTGAGCCGCCCCGCCGCATCCCGAAACCGGCGCGCCAGTGCATTGTCCGGCACGATGCCCAGCCCCACCTCATTGGCGACCACAACGACCGGACCGCGATGCCGGGCCAGGGCCCGTGCCAGTTGCCCGGTGTGCTCCGGGATGTCGGCCTCGGCCAGCATCATGTTGCTCAGCCACAGTGTCAGACAATCGACCAGGACTGGCGCCTGCGCAGAGAGGCCGCCCAGCACCGCCGGCAGATCCAGCGGCGCCTCGAGCGTGCGCCACCCCTGCCCGTCGCGCGCGCGTCGATGTTGCGCGATCCGCGCGCGCATTTCGTCATCCCAGGGCTGAGCGGTGGCGATGTAAACCGGCGCTTGCCCGCCTGACCGCGCAAGCGTGATCCGCTCGGCCAGCGCGCTCTTGCCCGAGCGCGCGCCACCCAGCACCAGGGTCAGCGCGGCATTGCCCGTCACCCCCATTTAAACCGCCGCCACTGCGCGAACCCGGTGCTGGTGTGCCAGCCCTTCGGCGCGCCAGTGGCCGCCATCGCCGCCTTGATGACCCCCGCATGGGTCACCGCCAGCGCCGGAACCGGCCCGGCAACCGCCGCGTCGAACCCGGCACGCGCGCGGCTGGACAATTGCGTGACGCTTTCCCCGCCATGCGGGCGCGCATGATCGAAATCCATAAGCCAGGCGTCGATCTGTTCGCGCGGGATGTCATCCCACGGGCGGTTTTCCCACTGCCCGAAATCCATTTCGATCAGCCTGTCGTCGATTTCGACCGTGTGCCCGCGGGCGTCGGCAATGGCCCGCGCCAGGCGCAAACAGCGCGACAGCGGGGAGGACAGGATGCGCGTGATCGCGGGCAGTTCCGCCAGCAGGCGCGCGACATCGGCCTCGAAACCCGCGGCAAGGGGCAGATCCGTGCGCCCGTAGCAAATGCCGTCCGCCCCTTCGGGCCTGGTATGACGCAGCAAGATCAAAGACATGCCAGAACCCCCAGACTGAAACCAACTTCGCCGAGCACCTGGATGGCGCCCAGAACGTCACCGGTAACGCCGCCCAGCCGGCGCTGTGCCCACAGCCGCATGAGGCCCGCCAACGCCAAAAGCCCGACTAACCCGGCCAGCATAGCCCAGACCGACACGCTTGTCAGACCCAGGAGCCCGAGCAAACCGGCGAGAGCCAGGACCGCGTTCCCGGGCAGGCCCAGCGGACCGGTCATGCCGGTTCCCGCCCCCGATGCCCGAACATAGGGCCCCGCGCGCAACGCCAGCGCCATGACGATCCGGCTGAGCGCGGGCGCGGCGATTAGCACCCAGGGGGCGACGCTGCCCAGTGCAGCCAGGGCGGCCACCCGCAAGGCCAGCACCAGTCCCAGGGCAATGGCGCCATGACTGCCGATCCGGCTGTCGCGCATGATCTCCAACGCGCGCGCGGGGGGGCGCCCAGAGCCCAGCCCGTCAAAACTGTCCGCCAGCCCGTCCTCGTGCAACCCGCCGGTCAACACGATCCCCGCGATCACCGCCAGCATCGCGGCAATCACCGGGGGCCAAAGCTGCTGCGCCGCCAGGAATACCAGCGCCTGGGCAAGACCCAGCAGCAGGCCCACCGCCCCGAACCACGCAGGTGCGCGCGAAAAGTCCTCGGCCGACAGGGTGCCGCCGGGCAGACGGGTCAGAAACACCAGAGCCGCGCGCGCGCCCCGCATCGCTCAGTCGCGGTTCGAGACGCCCGCGGCCTCGAAGCTGGCCATGTCGGTCATCATCGCGGCCGCGGCCCGCAGCAGCGGCCAGGCCAGCAGTGCGCCCGTCCCCTCGCCCAGCCGCATGTCCAGCGACAACAGCGGATCCGCGTCCAGATACGCCAGCAAGGCCTTGTGCCCGGATTCCTGAGACCGATGCGCGAACACCATCGCGTCGCGGCAGCGCGGCGTCAGGGTCACCGCCAGAACGGCGGCCGCGGTGGCGATGAAACCGTCCACGATCACCACGCGGCCGCATTGGGCGGCTTCCATCATGGCGCCGGCGATCATCAGGATCTCGAACCCGCCATATTCGGCCATCGCCTGCTCGGGCGTCAGGTCCGGTGTGCGTTCGACCGCCCGGTTCAGGATTTCCAGCTTCGTGGCCAGCCCCGCATCATCCAGCCCGGTGCCACGCCCGACCAGTTCGGCAAGCGGGATCCCGGTCAACTTATGCGTCAGGGCCGAGGCGGTGGCCGTATTGGCAATGCCCATCTCGCCAAAGGCCAGCGCCTCGCCCCTGGCCTCGCGGGCGATTCCGGCCCCCATGTCCAGCGCCTGCCTCGCCTGTTCCCCGGTCATCGCCGGGCCGGTCAGAAAGTTCTCCGTACCCGCCGCGATGCGCCGGTCGATCAGCGAGGGATGCGGGATCGGCGCGCCCGCGACACCGGCATCGACCACCTGCAGATCCACGCCATTCACCGCTGCGAACACATTGGCCGCCGCGCCGCCGGTGAGGAAATTCATCACCATCTGGCCGGTCACGACCTGCGGAAAGGCCGAAACCCCGGCATGGGCGATACCGTGATCGGCTGCGAAAATTGTCAGCGTGCAGGCATTCATGACCGGCGCCACGGTGCCCTGCACCCGCGCAATCTGCGCTGCGAGATTTTCTAATTTTCCCAATGACCCCAGTGGCTTCGTCTTGGTGTCTATGGTGTGTTTGATCTGCGCATTCAGTTCTGGGGTGACGGTCATCGGGGCATCCATGGTCTGTTCGCGCCTTTGGTATCAGGCGCCCGCCCGAATGCAAACACCAGCACCGACACAGCATCCTCTGCCTGCGACCGATTTCGGAGGTCAGCGGCTACCCAGCGCGTCGATGGTCTCGGTCAGGTCTTGCAACGAAAACGGCTTTCCCAGAAAGACCGAGTGCGGCACCGTGCTCAACGCCGCGCTCACCGTGTCCTGGGTATAGCCGGACATGAACACCACCGGTGTTCCGGGGCGCGTCGACAGGGCTTGATTGACCCAGCCGGGCCCATCGATTCCGGGCATGATAACGTCCGTCACGAAGTAATCGATCCGGCGCGTGTTATCGGCCAGAAACTCCAGCGCCTGTTCGCCGTCTTGCGCCTCGAACACCTGATAGCCCCGCAACCGCAGGGCGCGGGCGGCGAAGGCCCGGACCGGGGCCTCGTCTTCAACCAGCAGAATTGTTCCGCTACGGGTCGCAACCGGCGGCGTGGATTTCGGGCGATTCGAGAGCAAGGGCGCGGCCTGCCCGCCAGCTTCCGCAGTGCCGGGCGCCAGCGTGCGAGGTTGCTCTGCCTGACCTGGTTCGGCCCGCCCGGCTGGCTGCGCCGAGGCCTCGATCTTGCCCGCGCCGGCGAAATACAACGAGAATTCGGTCCCGGACCCCTCGACGCTGGAGGCGAAAATGAACCCGCCCATCTGCTTGACGATCCCATAGGCCGTGGACAGACCCAGCCCGGTTCCCTCTCCCTGCCGCTTGGTGGTGAAGAACGGCTCGAAGATCTTGTCGATGATCGCGGACGCGATGCCCAACCCCTCATCGATCACTCGTATGCGCGCGTAATCACCTGGCGGGACCCGTGCGCGACCGACCTCCAGTTCCTCCGGCAAATGCACCGCCTCGGTCCGGATCCGGATCGCACCGCCCATCGGCATGGCATCGCGCGCATTGACCACGAGGTTCATGAGCACTTGTTCCAGCTGGCGTTTATCGGCGCGAATGGCGCAGAGATCCGGGTCATGGGTCAGATGAAGTGTGATCCGCTCACCCACCAGCCTGGTCAACAGATGTGTCAAATCCTCGAGAAGGCTTTCCAGGTGCAAGACTTCGGTCTTCATCGTCTGCTTGCGCGAAAAGGCAAGCAGCTGTCGAACCAGCGCGGCGGCACGGTTGGCATTCTGATGAATTTGCAGCAAATCGTTGTAATCCGGGTCGAACCGGTCACGGTTCATCAAGAGCAGGTCGCAATGCCCGGAAATCGCGGTCAGAAGATTGTTGAAATCATGCGCAATTCCCCCCGCAAGCTGCCCGATTGCCTGCATTTTCTGGCTTTGCACGAACCGCGCTTCAAGCGACTTCATCTCGGTCGCATCAGAGACCACGGCAACCAGCGCGCCATCCGCACTGAGCCGGTCGGCGCGCCGCAAAATGATTTGCACATAGGTTTCCTGCGCCGCCAGGGATGCCCGCAGCACCTCGGGCCGCCCCAGGGCACGCCCCGCGCGCGCATCTCCAAGCCAATCGGTGACCGGGCGCCCCAGGCCTTCGACAATCTGCCAGAAATAGCGCGAATCGCCTGTATCGAGCGCCAGTAGATGTCGTGCGATCCGGTTGCTTCCGCTGATTTTCCCCGAGGGATCGATCTTGATCAAGGCAACCGGAATTTCCTCGAAATCTGCGGATACCCGCGCGGGAGCGTCAGACAGGGCGGGCGGCAGGATCAGAATGTCTTCAACCCCCGGGCGGCGATTGATCGGGATCGCCTGAGCCGGCTGATCGCCCCAAAGCATGATCGATGACGCCGAATCGCCACGGGTGGAAAGCGCCGCCTCCCAATCGCCGACGGGCGCAAGATCGGCCGCGAAGGTGTTGATCTCCAAGGCCCCTCCACGCCGGCTCAAAACCGGAACATCAAGCGAATCGAAGCGGTTGCCATGCGACAGGCGGATCGACACGAAGCGCCAGACCACCAGTTCCGATCCCGGGCGAAAAAGCATTGCGCTGGCATGCAGCATCTTGTTTTCGCTGGAAAAGACATGATTCCAGGTTCCAGATTTCCAGACGGTTTCCAGAACTTCCCGACAACTTGCCGCCGGATCAATGCACCAGTCACGCAACCAGTGTTCAGGCGAACCCTGGGACTCGGACGTCTCATTCCGCGCCAGCGCCCCTCCGGTCAGATCTGTCAGCAGGATCGGATCCGAATCCCGCGCAAACGTTGTCTGCGCCGACCGAAGATCACGCTTGAGTGCGCGCGCGCGCGCGCGGCTTGAAAACCTTGCGACAGCGATCATCAACCCGAGCGCGCCGGCAATGGCGGCTGCGGCAAAGGCAGCAGACTGAAGCCCGTTCAGCGCCAGCAGGGCCGCAGAAACAGCAGCGGCGCCGGCAAAAACCGCCAATGCGCCAAGATGCCCATTCAGCGCCAACAGCCGCGACAGCAGGCGGTCTGGCACCCGGTCCACGGGATGTAGGGGCGCGTCTGTTTGAGACGCAGATTCGGTTTCGGTGCGCAACACGGGCATCTCTTCTGTATTGATCCCAATCAGTTAAAGGACGCTTAACAGAGCATGAATACTACCTTGGGTTGACCAATTGAAGATCTGCTCGCGAATTTGGTCAGCCCCGTTGCAAGATTGCCAGATAAAAACCGTCGCCCCCATCCAACGGTCCAAGCCTGCGTTCAGCGGTCAAACTCCAGCCTGCATGCGACTGGACGAATCCGTTTACCCGATCTTCATTTTCCTCGACCAGGATCGAGCAGGTCGCATAGCCCAGCACACCGCCAGGGGCGGTCAGGGCCGCCGTTTTTGAAAGGATCTCGTCTTGTCGCATCGTCAGAGCCTGCAACTTTTCGCGCGTGAAGTCCCATTTTGCCTCGGGCGTTCGCCGCCAACTGCCTGAGCCGGAACAGGGTGCATCGGCAAGTATCGCGGGCCAAAGCGCAGCGGGAGCCTGCGACAACAGCGGAATTTCCACCCCCGCGCGCTGTGCCCGGACAGGAATATCGCGCATTCGATTTTCATCAATGTCATACGCTGTGACAGGTAGGCCCAGCGCCGCCAGCGCAAGCGCCTTTCCGCCACCACCGGCGCAGTAGTCCAGCACGGCGCTGTCCGGCGCCACGGCGTCGAAAAAGTCGAGCGCCACTGCCTGGCTCGCCACGTCCTGCAGCTCTATGCGCCCGTCAAGATAGGAGTCCAGCAGTTTGATCCGTCGAGTCTCACCGGACACCGACAGCGCAGTTTCCGCCAGGGGATGGCGACGCGCCACGATACCCTGAGCGGCCAGCTCGTCGATCAATGACGCCCGAAAGGGGTCCAATTGCTCTGATGGTGTCTTGCCCAGATTGATCCTCAGGAACACCGGGGCGCGGTTGTGAAAGGCACTCAGCGTCAGATCCGCCTGTTCTTCGCCAAGCGCCCGGTCAAGGAACGGCAGCAACCAGTCCGGGCAGTCCAGCCGCTCGCCCCGAGACAGGTCGGGGACGGCGCGGTTCATGAGCGCCTGTTCATTTTGGGTCAGCGGCGACGGGGCATACCCCTGGCCGTTCCATCGTGAGAGCCCATCATCGTGTAGCCGGGCCAGTCCGATCAGCAGTCCCCGCCCGGTCTGCGCGCCGCCCAGGGCAAAGCATGACCGCTTGCGACGAACAGCGTCGAACACGGTGTCGCGCACGGCCGCGCGATCCTTGGACCCGGCATAGCGACTGGCGCGCGCCCAGCCGGTCAGAGCGGCCTCGAGCGGCTGGCCACCGAGCCAGCGGTCCAGAACGGCCATGGCGGCGGCATCGCGTGCGGCTGGTGTCATGAAACCCCCTTTTTCGCGGGGTTTGCGCCAACAGGGCCGATAAGGCAATCCCGTCTGCACCCAAAGGTGTCTGATGTCATCTTCGGCGGGATCGGGCGACCCACCGGCGCCTGTCAAAGGGATTAGGGGATTTGTTTTCTTCGGCGAACTCATCCACCAGGCCGTGCGCGCATTCGGGCTTTGCGAATGACGCGCGGGCCCGGTTCATGCAATTGAGGCCGTGTTTGCGCGCCCTGACCTGACGCCGGATCACGCCGTCGACAGCTGGGGGCGCAACCGTCTTGCCCCCCGACGCTCTTGCCAATACACAGGGCCAGTCTATTCAGCACCAGTCTATTCAGCAAGCGAGAGCCCCGATGGCCAAGAAGAACAGCACGCAGAGCATCCTCATGTGGATCCTGATGGCCATGTTGATCGCCGGATTGGGCGGCTTTGGCATCGACGGGCTTCTGACGCAGCGGGTCACATCGATCGGCTCGGTCGGCGACCGCGAAATCGGCGCACAGGACTATGCCCGTGCGCTTCAGGCCGAAATGCGCGCTTTCGAGCAGCAGATCGGCACCAGCGTGAATTTCTCTCAGGCCCGCGCGTTCGGCCTCGATCAGCGGGTGCGCACACAATTGGTGGTTCAGGCGGCGCTGGACAATGAAGCCGCGCGCATCGGGATTTCGGTCGGTGACGAGAATGTGGGCCGCACCTTGCGCTCGATCAGCGCCTTTCAGGGGGCGGGCGGCGTGTTCGATCGCGCAAACTATGAGTTCCAGCTGGCGAATATCGGCCAGACCCCTACCGAGTTCGAGGACAGCCTGCGACGCGATGCGGCGCGCAGCATCCTTCAGACCGCGACCGCAGCCGGAATCGAGACGCCGCAGAACCTGCGTGATGAACTGATCGACTTCTACGCGACGCAACATCGCTTCGATTTGTTCACGTTGCGGGAATCCGATCTGCCCACCCCTGTGGCCAGCCCCGACGAAACCGCGGTGCGGGGGTTCTATGACGCGAATATCGACCGCTTCACGACACCCGAATCGCGCGCCATCACCTATGCATGGCTGACGCCCGAAATGCTGGTTGATGCCGCTGCCGTCTCTGATGACGACATCCGCAGGCTCTATGACCAGCGGATCGATCAATATGTCCAGCCCGAGCGGCGGCTGGTCGAGCGACTGGTCTTCGCCGATGACGCTGCCGCCAGCGCCGCCATGGCGCGCATCACCGATGGCAGCGCCAGTTTCGACGACCTGGTCGCGGAGCGCGGCCTGACGCTGGACGAAGCCGATATGGGCGACGTGACCGAGGCCGATCTTGACGAAGCCGGCGCAGCCGTTTTCGCGTTGACCGATCCGGGCGCCGTGAGCGGGCCCCATCCGACCTTCCTGGGCCCGGCTCTGTTTCGCATGAACGCCATTCTGAACGCGCAGGAGACCACGCTGGATGAGGTGCGCGATGAATTGCGCGCCGAGCTTTCGTCCGAACGCACCCGCCGCATGATCGCCGATCTGCGTGAGCCCATTGTCGATATTCTGGCCGGCGGCGCGACGATCGAACAACTGGCCGATGAAACCGATATGCAGCTGGGCACCATCGACTGGGCGCAGGGTTCGGACGAGGGCATCGCCGCGTATGCCGAATTCAGCGCGGTTGCGGCTGCCGTGAGCGCTGATGATTTCCCCGAGTTGACGGAGCTCTCTGATGGCGGCGTGTTCGCGCTGCGTCTGGACGGGGTCACGCCCCCCGCCGCCCGCCCGCTGGAGGAGGTCCGCACAGAGGCCACTGCCGGCGCCCGTGAGCAGGCGGTGGAGACCGCGCTGATGGAGCACGCCCGGAACCTGAGCGTGGATCTGGTCGCGCAGGGCACCCAGAATTTCTCGGAAGCGCAGGGTTTGACGCCCGAGAGCTTCGAGGCGGTCACCCGGCTGGACGGCGTGTCGCAGGTGCCGGCATCGATGCTGGAAAGCATCCTGTCGGCGGATACCGGGACCACGGTCATCAACGTCGCCGATGGGCAGGTTCTGATGGCGCTGGTCGGCGAAGACCAGGCACCCGACCCGGCAGACGAACAGACCGGCCAGTTGATCCGTGCGGTCGACGAGCAGATCGGCGCCGCCCTGGCGCAGGACGTCTACGAGTATTTTGCTCGCGCATTGGAAGCAGAGGCCGGGATCTCGCTGAACCAGGCGGCGATCAACGCGGTTCACGCCAACTTCCCGTGACCCCCGGAACCGATCAGCAAAAGGTCAGCCGCCCGTGACTCATGCCGCCCTTCTGACCCCCTCGTTCGCCGAGTTCGAAGCCGGTTGGCAGCGTGGTGAAAACCAGATGGTCCATGCCCGGCTGGCCGCCGACCTGGACACGCCGGTTTCGCTCTATCTGAAACTGGTGGGCACGCGGCGTGACAGCTTCATGCTGGAATCCGTCACCGGTGGCGAGGTGCGCGGGCGCTATTCGATCATCGGCACCAAGCCCGATCTGATCTGGCACTGCCGGGACGGCGCCAGCCGCATCAACCGTGAAGCCCGGTTTGATGACACCGCTTTCGCGGCGCAATCCGGCCATCCGCTGGATGAACTGCGCGCGCTGCTGGCCGAAAGCCGGATCACCCTGCCCGCCGATCTGCCCGCCGCCTCGGCCGGGCTGTTCGGCTATCTGGCCTATGACATGATCCGCCTGGTCGAGGACCTGCCGCAAGACAACCCGGACCCGCTGGACCTGCCCGACGCGATCCTTCTGCGCCCGTCGGTGGTCGCGGTGCTGGACGGCGTGAAGGGCGAGGTCACGGTGGTGTCGCCCGCCTGGATTACCGCCGGCCTGAGCGCACGCGCCGCCTATGCGCAGGCCGCCGAACGGGTGATGGACGCGCTGCGCGATCTGGAACGCGATGCGATCGGCGCGGGCCGCGCGCTTGGCGAGGCGGCGCAGGTCGGCGCGGCGCGATCGAATTTCGCAAAGGCCGATTATCTGGCGGCGGTGGACAAGGCCAAGGATTACATCCGCGCCGGCGACATCTTCCAGGTCGTCCCCTCGCAACGCTGGGCGCAGGATTTTCCGCTGCCGCCCTTCGCGCTCTACCGGTCGCTGCGGCGCACCAACCCCTCGCCCTTCATGGTCTTTTTCGACCTTGGCGAATTTCACATCGTCGGGGCTTCACCGGAAATTCTGGTCCGGCTGCGCGATGACGAAGTGACCATCCGCCCGATCGCCGGCACAAGGCCCCGGGGCCGCAGCCCGGAAGAAGACAAGGCGCTGGAACTGGATCTGCTGGCGGATCAGAAGGAACTGGCCGAGCATCTGATGCTGCTGGATCTGGGCCGCAACGATGTGGGGCGCGTGTCGAAAATCGGCACGGTGCGCCCGACGGAACAGTTCATCATCGAACGCTACAGCCATGTGATGCATATCGTGTCCAATGTCGTGGGCGAAATCCGCGACGATCAGGACGCTTTGTCGGCGTTGCTGGCCGGGTTGCCGGCGGGCACGGTTTCGGGCGCGCCCAAGGTCCGGGCGATGCAGATCATCGATGAGTTGGAACCCGAGAAGCGCGGCGTCTACGGCGGTGGGGTCGGCTATTTCGCCGCCAATGGCGAGATGGATTTCTGCATCGCCTTGCGCACGGCGGTGGTCAAGGATGGCGTGCTTTATACGCAGGCCGGCGGCGGCGTGGTCTATGACAGCGACCCCGAGGCCGAGTATCAGGAGACCGTCAACAAGGCCAGGGCGCTGCGCAGTGCCGCCGAGGGCGCCGGCCTGTTCATGCGCGGCAACGGCTAGCGACCCTTGCCCAGGCGCCGGGCGGCTGGCACTGTGGCGCGGCGCAACTGGGGCATGGCATGAAACTCGCGACATTCAACATCAACGGGGTCAAGGCGCGCGCCGACGTGCTGGGCCGCTGGCTGGACCAATCCGCCCCCGATGCCGCCGTGTTGCAGGAAATCAAGTCGGTGGACGAGAATTTCCCCCGCGAGATTGTCGAATCGCGTGGCTATCATCTGGAAACCCACGGGCAAAAGGGGTTCAACGGCGTCGCGATCCTGTCGAAGCTGCCGCTGCATGACGTCGTGCGCCGCCTGCCCGGCGATGACGGCGACGAGCAGGCGCGCTGGATCGAAGCGACCATCGGCGATACCGGTTTGCGGCTGTGTGGGCTTTACCTGCCCAATGGCAACCCCGCGCCGGGACCGAAATTTGACTACAAGCTGGCCTGGATGGAGCGGATGCACGCACGCGTGCAAACGCTGCTGCGCACCGAGGCACCGCTGGTTTTTGCCGGGGATTACAACGTCATCGCGCAACCCACCGACGCCGCCCGCCCGGAGGCGTGGCGCGAGGATGCGCTGTTTCGCCCCGATACTCGCGCGGCCTTTCGGCGGCTGGAAAACCTGGGGCTTTATGACGCGCTGCGCCTGCGTCACCCGGAACCGGGGATCTATTCCTTCTGGGACTATCAGGCGGGTGCCTGGGCGCGCAATGACGGCATCCGCATCGACCATCTGATGCTGTCCGCGCAAGCCGCCGACCGGCTGACCGATGCCTGGGTCGAAACCGAGCCGCGCGCCTGGGACAAGCCGTCGGACCACACGCCGGTGTGGATCGACCTGGCGCTTTAGACTTGGGGCGGGTTATTCGGCGCTGGCGTCCCGCGCCGTGCTTTCCTCGCAACTCGCGCCACCAGGCCGGTCTGCGCATTCCAGAAAGATGCGCACCGAACAGTTGCGGCAGATCCCGGGGTCCAGAAGGGGCAGCACCTCGACGATGGCCTGTTGCTTGGACAGGTGGATATGTTCCTTGGTCAGCGACCGCATCACCTTGAACCGCGCCAGTTTCGACAGGGTTTTCGGTGTGCGGGTCTGCAAGTGGAACGATCCGCCCCGGTCATGGCGCCGCTGGGCTTCCTCGATCAGCAGGTCGGCGCCGGGCATGTCGATCTCGCCAACGCCCTTGACGATGAAGATCATGTGTTTTTGCCCGGCGCGGTCGATTTCGAAGCGGCGGAACAGACGGCGGATATGCTCGACAGAGCCGAAATAGAGCGGCCCGTCCAGCCGCGCGACAACAACTTGCGGGCATTCGGGCAGATTGGCGGCTGTGGCGCTGCGGAACATGCGGCTGGGCGAGTTCGGATCGGGCGCGCCGACACCGACGAAGGGCCGCGCGGTCTGGTTCAGGAACAGGCCCAGCGACAACAGCACCCCTGCATAGATGGCGAATTCCAGATCGACCAGAAGCGAGGCGCCGAATGTCACCACCGCAATCGCGGTTTCCGAGGTCGAGGTGCGCAGGATATGGCGGATCTCGCGCAGATCGACCAGCCGCCAGGCGACCAGAATGATGACGCCCGCCATGGCCGGGATCGGCACATAGGCAAACCAGGGGGCGACCAGCAGCAGGATGAGAAACAGAAACACGGCCGAAAACATGGCCGACATGGGTGTCGCCGCGCCCGCGTCATAGTTCACGCCCGAGCGGGTGAACGAGGCAGAGCCGGGGTAGCACTGAAAGAAGCTGCCAACCGCGTTGGACAGGCCCTGCCCCACGAATTCCCGGTTGGCATTCACCATCTGGCCGGATTTCTGGGCGATGGCGCGCGAGACGGACATTGCTTCCAGCAGGCCGACAAGCGCAATCGCCACGGCGGGCGAGCTTAGCGTGCGCAGCGTGTCCAGCGTCAGGCCGGGCAAGACCGGGGCCGGCAGGACGCTGTCGATGGATCCGATCGTGGCGATCTCGCCCCCCGCTCCGCCCAGCAGCAGGGCGAACAGCGTGGCCAGCGCCAGGCCGATCAGGTAATTCGGCCAGGTTGGCCGCCACCAGCGCACGGCAAGGCTGGTCGCCAGCGCAACCAGCGTCACCAACAAGGCGCCCCATTCGATGTTGGGCAGGCCTCTCCACAATTCGACGGCAAATTCGACAAGCGTTTCGGGCCGTGGCAAATCCAGCCCCAGCGCCGAATCCAGCTGGCTGAAGGCGATCAGGATTGCCGCGCCGGTGATGAATCCCACCATCACCGAATGCGACACGAAGTCGACCAGCATCCCCAGAC
>CAJQNQ010000250.1 GCA_905479725.1 uncultured Paracoccaceae bacterium
AATCCTGCAACTCGGTGTAGATGGTCCAGCCGTTGGGGTGCCAGAACACCTGACCGGGCGCCTCTTCCTGCATGTGATAGAGGTCCATCTCGCGGCCCAGCCGCCGGTGATCGCGCTTTTCTGCCTCCTCAAGGAACGTGAGGTAGTCTTTCAGCTGCTGACGGTTCTGGAAGGCGACGCCATAGATGCGCTGCAATTGCGCGCGATTGCTGTCGCCGCGCCAATAGGCCCCGGCGATGGACATAAGCTTCGAACTATCCCCCGGCAATTGCCCGGTGTGCTGCAAATGCGGGCCACGGCACAAGTCCTGCCAGTCGCCATGCCAATACATGCGCAGCGGCTCGTCACCCGGGATCGCGTCGATCAGTTCGACCTTGTAGGGCTCGCCATTGGCCTCGTAATGCGCGACCGCGCGCGCGCGGTCCCAGACTTCGGTGCGGACCGGGTCGCGCTGGTTGATGATGTCTTTCATGCGCGCTTCGATCGCCCCCAGATCTTCGGGCGTGAAGGGTTCCGCGCGGTCGAAATCGTAATACCAGCCATCCTTGATCACCGGGCCGATGGTGACCTTCACATCGGGCCAGATTTCCTGCACCGCGCGCGCCATGACATGCGCGAAATCATGCCGGATCAGTTCCAGCGCGGGCGCGTCGTCCTTCATCGTATTGATGGCGATGGTGGCGTGGCCGGGGATCGGCCATTGCAGATCCCAATGCGCGCCGTTCACCGTGGCCGAAATCGCCTTCTTGCCCAGCGAGGTCGAAATGCCTTCGGCCACCTGCGCGGGCGTGACGCCAGCGGCAAAGTCCCGCGTGTTGCCATCGGGGAAAGACAGCGTGATCTGGGGGGGGGATGTCTGGCTCATCGGCCAAGCTCCTCGTCGTTCTGGCGCCCACGGAACGCCCGGTTGCGGGTTATGATGCGCGCTTAATGAGCGCCCCCGCACGAGGTGTCAAGAAGCCCGCGCGGCGCGGGCGGCGCTCAGGCGGATTCAGCGCGCGCCAGTGGTCCCGGCGTTTCGCGAATCGGCAGATGCACCGCCGCCGCCAGCAGCCCCAGCGCGATCGCCGCCCACCACATCGGCATGTAGCTGCCGAAGGAATCGTAAATCCGCCCGCCCTGCCAGGCGCCGAGGAACGCCCCGGTCTGATGGCTGAAGAACACCAGACCAACCAGCATCGACAGGAACCGCAAGCCTTGCGTCTGGGCCACCAGCGCGGTGGTCAGCGGCACGGTCGACAGCCACAAAAGCCCCATGACGGCCGAAAAGAGCAGCGCGGTAGTGGTGCTGAGCGGGATCAGGATGAACGCCGCGATGACAAGCGCGCGGGCGGCGTAGATCCCGGCCAGAACGCCCTTCTTGGACAGCACCTGCCCCGACCAGCCAGACAGGAACGATCCGGCAATGTTGAACAGCCCGATCAGCCCCAGCGACCACGCGCCGATGATCGGCGCCAGACCGGCATCGGCCAGATAGGCCGGCAGATGGGTCTGGATGAAGGACACATGAAAGCCGCAGACGAAGAAGCCGACGAACAGCAGCACGAAGGATCGGTCCCGAAACGCCGTGCGCAGCGCGGCACCGGTATCGCCGCGCGCACCCGTTTGTGTGGACGGGCGCGAGACACTGGCAATGAAGGGCAGCGCCGGAAGGATCAGCAGGAAGGACAGCGCGATCACGCTCAGCGCCGCCTGCCAGCCGAACGCCGCGATCAGCATGGTGGCCGTCGGTGCCGCCAGGAACATCCCGGTCGAGGCCGCCGCGGTGCCCAGCCCCAGGATGAAGCTGCGCCGCGCCGCCGGAACCACCTTGCCCAGCGCGACGATCACTACCGGGAAGCTGCACGCCCCCGTGCCGATCCCAGTCAGCACGCCCGACAAAACGAAGACCGTGGGATCGACCACCCCGGCACGCAGGCCGAACCCGGCCGCGGCGACAACCGCGCCAAAGGCCAGCACGGGCGCTGATCCCCGGCGGTCGGCGACAATCCCGGCCAGCGGCTGGGTGACGCCCCACAGCAGCGCCTGAACCGCCAGCGACAGCGAGAACACTTCGCGCCCCCAGCCCAGATCGGCCGACATCGGGCGCAGGAACACACCAAAGGACGCGGCGAAGCCAAAACTGATGACGGCCACCAGGCAACCGGCGACAATGGCCGCGCGGATTTGCGAGGGCGCGGGGGCCTGGGTTGAAATCGACATCGCATTCCTCCGGCCCAGGTGGCGTGACGTCGATCCTGGGCCGACGCCCCCCGGCAAGACAAGGAAAAAAGACGCATCGTAGATTGGCGCTTTGCGATAACCGGCGCGCGTGGCAGTCTTGTCCCCGAACGGGGGACCTCATGCGCATATTCGACGAAATCCTGGCGATTGCCGCGGAACGCAAGGGCGGGGTGGATGCGGTCCTGGCCGACATCCCCATGCCGCTGGATGCCGATGCCCTGGCGGCGATCCCGGACAGCCTCTGGCTGGCGCAGATGACGCGCGGGATCATGCAGGCGGGGATCAGCTGGAGAGTGGTCGAAAACAAGTGGCCGGGGATCGAGAAGGCATTTCTGAACTTCGATATCGGCGCCATCAGCCTGCAACCCGACGACTGGTATTACGACCTGTGCGAGGACACCCGCATCATCCGCAGCCCGCCCAAGGTGCGCGCGGTGCTGGACAATGCCGAGTTCATCCGCCGCGTCAGCGCCGAACACGGCAGCTTTGGCCGCAAGGTGGGCGACTGGCCGGCGGGCGATTTCGCCGGGCTGATCGACTGGCTGAAGACCGAAGGCGCGCGGCTGGGCGGATCGACCGGCCCCTACGTCTTGCGCTTCATGGGCAAGGAAAGCTACATCCTGTCCGCCGATGTCGTCGCCCGGCTGGTGGCCGAAGGGGTGGTGGACAAGGAGCCGACATCGAAGAAAGCCATGGCCGCCGTGCAGGCGGCGTTCGATCAGTGGCGCGCCGAATCGGGCCACAACCTGACGGTCATCAGCCGGGTTCTGGCGCAAAGCGTGGGATAGCGGAACCCATTCCAGCCCCCGACTGGTGGCGCCTCATGGCGCATGACCTGCGCATCCGGACGGCGCGGATACCGGGGCAATCCCGCCGATTGGCTTCTTCGGTTCGCCTGGCCCGGCACCTGCCCGCGACGCCGCCACGCGCCTGTGACCCAGAAGATTGCGCGCGTCAGGAAGCGGGCTGGAAGCGCGCCTGCAACCCGGCTAGGCTGGGCGCGAAGCTAC
>CAJQNQ010000251.1 GCA_905479725.1 uncultured Paracoccaceae bacterium
CTGGCCCAGAATCCGGTTGGTTGTCAGGCTCAGCACGCTCAGATACGGGTCCGGCACATCGCCGAATGCCAGCCCGTCAGCGCGCGTGACCAACCTGTCGGGCGCGGGGCGGGTTGCCGGCCAAAGCGGGCGCACCCAGTCGACCAGCGCGGCGGCGTCCTGTGGCAGGGTGCCGATGAAGTCGGGGCGCTGCGGGTGGATCAGCGTCAGGCTGCCATCCGCGTCGTTCAGACGGATCTGAATCGCTTGCAGGCTTCCTTGCACTGCGCCGCGCACGAATCGCATCTTGGGGGCCCAGTCGACGACATCACCGCCAAAACCGGCAGCCGTTGTGGCCAATGCCCAGATCCGGTCAAAGGCAAGCGGGCGGCCCCGGGTCAGGGCCGCCCTCTCGATTTCCTGATACCCAAGCGACTTGATCGGGTGCCGGACAATATGCGCCAGGCACGGCGCGGTCACTTGGCCTTGCCGTTCTTGCGTTTGACCGACGCCTTGATGTTGCCAAACACATCGGGCCGTGAACCGTGCGCTGACATAATCAGGAACTGCTGGGTGAAGGTGATGATGTTGTTCCCGATCCAGTAGATCAGCAGGCCCGAGGCAAATCCACCCATCACGAACATGAAAACCCAGGGCATCCAGTTGAAGATCGTGGCCTGCATCGGATCCGGTGGCGCGGGGTTCAGGCGCATCTGGAACCACATCGACGCGCCGAACAGCAACGGAAGCAGACCCAGGAAAACCGTCGCAAGAATGGAGCCCGTCACCGGCGCGTCCCATGGCAGCAAGCCGAACAGGTTGTAAAGCGAGGTGGGATCGGGGGCCGACAGATCGTTGAACACCCAAAGCCATGGCGCATGGCGCAATTCGATGGTGACGAAGATCACCTTGTAGAGCGAAAAGAAGATCGGAATCTGCAGCAGGATCGGCAGGCAACCCGCAGCAGGGTTCACCTTCTTCTCGCGATACAGCGCCATCATTTCCTGCTGAAGCTTCTGACGGTCTTCGCCGGCGCGCTCCTTGATCTTCGCCATTTCGGGCTGAAGTTCCTTCATGCGCGCCATGGAAACATAGGATTTCCATGCCAGCGGCAGCAACAGCGCCTTCAGGAACAGGGTCAGCACCAGAATGGACCAGCCCATGTTGCCGAGAATGCCGAAGATCAGGTTCAACACCTGGAAGATCGGGCGGGTCAGGAAGAAAAACCAGCCCCAGTCGATCGCATCCGTCAGGCGCTCGATTCCGGCATCCTCGTAACGGCTCAGGGTTTCGAATTCCTTGGCCCCGGTAAACAGCATCGACTCGACCGACGCCGTTTCGCCCGGCTGCACGGTGACCGTGGGCTGGCGCATGCTCGCCTGATAGATGTCGGCGCCCGGGACATATTGCGCCACGCTGGTGTAGCCCTGGCCCGGAACGCCGATCAGCGCGGCCATGAAATACTTGCTCGTAAATCCGATCCAGCCGTTGCTTGCGACGTTTTCCAGGCGGGTCGGTGTGCGCTCGCGGTCGCTGACCGTATAGCTTTCCATGGCGCTGTATTTGTCTTCGATCAGACTGCCATCGTTCATCTCGACCAGGCCTTCATGCGAGATGAAGAATGATTGCAGATCCTCGGGAACACCGTGCTGCGCCAGGATCCCGTAGGGATCCAGCGAGACCGGCGCATCGGTCGTGTTTTCGACACTCTGATCGAGGGTAAACACATAGTCGTCATCGACACTGATGACCCGCGTGAAGGTCAGTCCGGCCCCGTTTTCCCAGCGCAGGGTGATCGGCGTGTCCGGCATCAGGTCATTGGCGCCGACCTGTTCCCAAACGGTGTTGGGGCCTGGCACCATCTCGTAATCCAGTGTGCCGCGCGGGCTCCAGCCGAACAGGGCGTAGAAGGCCTGCCGCGTGCCCCCGACCGGGTTGAGCAAATGAACCAGATCGGAGTTTTCCGCAACCGTCTCGCGGTAGCCGCGCAGTTGCAGATCGTCGAAGCGGCCGCCGGTCAACGAGATGGAGCCAGTCAGGCGAGGGGTGTCAATGGCAACGCGGACGGCTTGCTCGACCGGCTCGGCGGCCGGGGTCGCCTGGGCAGGATCCGTGCCTTGCGCTGCCGGCGGGGTCACCAGTTCGCTTTGGGAAGCGGTGTCGGCCGGCTGTGGCTCGGGCGGCGGGAACAGGGCGAACCAGCCCATGATGACCGCAAGGCTGAGCGCGAAGGCGAGAATGAGGTTCTTTGTCTGATCGTCCATCGGGGCTTTCCGGGCGCGATTTCATTGCTGCGCCGGTTCAACAAGCCCAGCCCACAAAGGTCAAGCGGATTCCCCTGCTCGTGCCTTCAATGTCGCGGGTTTTCCGGCTGTATCAGGCGTGGTGAGGCAGTCGTCAGCGTTGCGTCCAGCGCAGCGGGCGCTGGCTGCCGGACCATCCGCGCAGCGCCTGCGCGCATTTGGCGTGGCAGGACGGGGCCGTCGGGGGGGGGGCTGACCGATATCAGGGCGGCGGCGGCCGTGACGACGTCGCGCATCGAACTCGGCGGCGTTGCCGGATTTGTGATGGGATTGACCTGCCGCTCCTTGATGCCGTTGCACGCACCCACACCCACACGCACCCGCATCCCCCGCGACAATTGCCAGCCGCCCTGCGGTCTCCTCCGTGTGCCGTGCCCTTTCCACCCCCGTCAGCTGCCCGAAGCTGCCGCGCGCGTTAGTGTCAAATCTTCGCACCAGGGTTCGCCCATGGCCAGCGCCTGGTCATGGGCCTCGAGCCAGGCGGCGAGATCCTCGCGCGGCATGGGGCGGGCGATGGCGAAGCCCTGAAGATGGTCGCATCCCATTTGCGCAAGCAAGACCTGTTCCTCGGCGGATTCAACGCCTTCGGCCAATGTCATCAGGTCGAGCCGGTCCGCCATCGACAAGATCGCCGCCACCATACGCTCTTGCTCGGGGTCGCGGTGCATGTTGGTAATGAAGGACCTGTCGATCTTGATGCGGCCCACGGCAAAGCGGCGGATATTGGCGATAGAGGCTTGCCCGGTGCCAAAATCGTCCAGGTCGATGCCGCAGCCCAGACCGGCCAGCCGGGCGATATTGCGCACCGCGACATCATCGTCTCCGTTGGCGACAACCGATTCAAGGATTTCGATGGTCAGGCGATCGGGGGTCAGGTCATGGCGGTCCAGTTCCCAGGCGATTTCCTCGGCCAGGCTGGGCTTGCGCAATTCCTGCGCGGACAGGTTGATGGACACGCTGGGCACGGCGGATTCCGCTCTGGACAGCGCAGCCAGCGTGCCCAGCGCGTCGCGCAACATGCAGTCTGCCAGCTTCGGCAGTAGCCCGGCGGCCTCGATCTGCGGCAAAAACTCTGACGGCGGCACCAGCCCGCGCGTCGGATGCCGCCAGCGGGCCAGGGCTTCCATCCCGCATACCTTGCCGGAATCGGTGCGCACCTGGGGCTGGAAATAGGCCACGAACTCGCCATTTTCCAGGGCGCTGCGCAATTCGTCCACTCGATGGCCGCTGATCGATGCCGGAAAGTCGGATACGCTGTAGCTGCTTAGCCCCGCCGGGCCGTCAACGCAGGCGCGGCGCGCCGCCTGTTCGGCGGCATCCAGCATCGACAGACCGTTCAGCGACGCCGCGCGCCGGCTCAGGCAAAAACCGATCGATACGCTGGGCCACACGGACACCCCTTCGTGATGAAAAGGTTGGGCCAGCCGCGCCTGAATGCGCTGCGACACGGCCAGAACGCTGCCCAGATCGATGCCGCGCTGAGGAAAGAGCGCAACTCCGAAACCTGGTGCGGACAGTCGGCAGAACGCGTCCTGTTCGCGCAGCGCGCGCGCCAGGCGGTGCCCCAATTCCGTCAGCAGCGCCTGCACTACACGCTCGCCATGGTGGGTGGTCAGTCGCTGGGCTTCGTCCAGAAACACGGCCAGCGCGGCCGAATGGGTGCCGGGTGGCAGGGCCGAGAAGGAGGCGTCGAGCAGGGCGCGGTCCTGCACGCTGGCGCCGCCGTTCAAGATGCCCGACCCGCGCAGCGGGAACACCCCGTCCGTCGCCCAGAACAGCAAGGCCATCTGCGCGATCAGCGCGATCAGCAGGGCCGGCACCGGCAGCGCAGTGGACAGGGCCATCAGCGTGAGCAGCGGAACCCCCAGGACCGCAAGCCGCCGCCGCTGACCGGCCAGCAGTGCCGTCCAACGCTGCATTCGCGTAAATTCCTGCATGCTCTACCTTCCCGTCACGCGTTCGTGTCGGGTCAGGTTTGGGCAAGCCCATCACAGAAGGTTTAACGCAACGCCGGAATTTCGTTAGAATTGTCGCTATCTTCCAGTGCCGCAGGCCCCGATTCCGCCATAAGACCAGCGAAATCAAAGAGTTTCGGATCCACCAGATGCGATGGGCGGACGTTCATCAACGCTTTGAACATCACGTTGCGGCGCCCGGGGCTGCGGTGCTCCCAACCGTCCAGAATCGCCTTGACCTGCTGGCGCTGCAACCCGTCCTGGCTGCCGCACAGGTCGCAGGGGATGATCGGATAGCGCATGTCGCGGGCGAATTTCTCGCAATCGGCCTCGGCGACAAGCGCCAGCGGGCGCAGCACCGTCAGGTCGCCATCCTCGTTGACCAGCTTTGGTGGCATGGTCGCCAGCCGACCGCCGTGAAACAGGTTCATGAAGAAGGTTTCCAGAATGTCGTCGCGGTGGTGTCCCAGCACCACGGCGCTGCATCCCTCCTCGCGCGCGATGCGGTAAAGGTTGCCGCGCCGCAGCCGCGAGCACAGCGCGCAATAGGTCCGGCCTTGCGGCACCTTGTCCATGACTATGGAATACGTGTCCTGGTATTCGATCCGGTGCGGCACGCCCATCTTGTCCAGAAACGCGGGCAGGACCGTGGCCGGAAACCCCGGCTGTCCCTGATCCAGGTTGCAAGCCAGCAGGTCCACGGGCAACAGGCCGCGCCATTGCAATTCGTGCAGGACCGCCAGCAGCGTATAGCTGTCCTTGCCGCCGCTCAGACAGACCAGCCAGCGCGCGCCGGGTTGCACCATGCCAAACGTGTCCACGGCCTCGCGCACCTGCTGCACCAGCCTTTTGCGCAGCTTGCGGAATTCGGTGCCTTTCGGGGCTCCGTAGAACAGCGGATGGATGTCGTCGGCGTCATCGAGCATGGGCGGGCCCTCCTGCCCCGGTGGATAGGGCCAAGCCGGGGGCGGGGTCAACGGTCGGGCGCGTTTTCGCTCCCGCTCTGGGGCTGCCCCTTGGCGTCATGCGCCGGGTCGGCGCCGGGGACAGGGTCGTAGCCATGGCCACCCAACGGATGACACCGCGCGATCCGCCGCGCCGCCAGCATCCCGCCCTTGAGCGCACCGTGACGCTCCAGCGCCTCCAGCGCATAGACCGAACAGGTGGGCTGATAGCGGCAGCCATTGCCCAGCCACGGGCTGAGCACCAGCCGGTAAGCCCGCACCGGCAGGGACACCAGCCAGGCGGCTGTCTGACGCGGGCGCGGTCGAAGGGGCGGCGGCGATGCGGACACGGGCGATCCTTGTCGGTCAAGCGTCAGATGTGGGCTATCGCGCCGCCGTCTTCAAGGGACGGAACCTTCGCATGGCACGGGGCAGGGATGCCCCGCGAGCGGAGTTTCGAAATGCGCCTCTCAGGAATGGACCTTGCGCAGCGCCTGCGCCAGATCGGCGCGCAGGGCGTCGAAGTCGCGGCTGACGGTTGCGCCGGGTTTGCCGACCAGCACGTAATCCCAGCCCGGTCGGCCCTGCGGCTTCAGCACGTCCTGCGCAAGGGCCCGCAGGCGGCGCTTGGCGCGGTTGCGGATGACCGCGTTGCCGACTTTCTTCGAGCAGGTGAACCCCACCCGCACACCCGTGGCGGCTTCGATATCCTGCCGTTGGCGGGCTTGCAGCAGAAAGCCCGCCGTGGGCACGCGGCGGGCCTTGGCGGCGGCCAGAAAATCGGCGCGCTTTTTCAGGACGGGCAGGCTTTTGCCGGGCGCCGCGCATGACAAAGCCGCCGGCTCCGCCCGGTTTCCAGCATCGGTGCTGGGCGCGGGGGCTTGCGGCGGTGTCATGGCAGTGTCCCGCGAGGGCCGGTGCTTAGGCCGACAGCTTCTTGCGGCCCTGCGCGCGGCGCGCGTTCAGGATCTTGCGGCCCGCCTTGGTGGCCATGCGCGAGCGGAAACCGTGGCGCTTCTTGCGAACCAGGTTCGAAGGCTGAAATGTGCGTTTCATCGCTCAATTTCCTTTGGCAATGGCCCAAACCCGAAGGAACGGGATTCGAAGGCCGACATTCTTGAAGGCCGGGCAATAGCCAAGGACCAGAGCCAAGTCAATTGACACCGCGCGCTTTGGGCGAAAAAAGACCGGCCCTGCGACACAAGGCAATGCCAAAGCTTGACACGCCTGGCAAGCGCCTTGCTGATGGGGCCATGGCTGACCTGATCCGCAACCCAGTTCTGCCGACCGCAGGCGGCGGCGCTGTTCACCGAGATGGTCGCGGACCTGCTGCGGAACATCGTCACCGTGTCCTGTCGACGGCGGCACATCCCCGAAGGCTTGCCGGGGCGGCGCAACGGCCGCTGTCGGTTCTTCGGCTGGGGCTTGATGTCAGTGGGTGCGCTGGCCGGCGCCATGGCGCTGCGTCTTCCATATGTTGTCGCGGCGATCGTTTGTGCGCTTCTGGCGGTCTGTGGCTGGATGCGCCTGCGCCTGCCGCCTTGACCCGGGCTTTTCGCAGCCCACGTTCCCGTGATCGGCATGAAACATCGAAACCTTTGCCGCCAGGCCCCTGTATAGGCGGTAATCCGATCAATCCGGGAGCTTGCTGTGTCTCAGACCCCTTCAAAGTCGATCCTTCGCCGCTGGGCGCCGCTTGTGGCGGTCATTCTGGGCGCTGTCGCCGGGGCCGTGTTC
>CAJQNQ010000252.1 GCA_905479725.1 uncultured Paracoccaceae bacterium
CACGTCGAAACGGGCCGGGGTATTCAACCCCTGAGCGCAACGCCCCAGATATTCGCTCGCGGCGTCGCACAGACGGCTTTTCTGGCGTCCTGACAGGCGTTCGGCGGCGCGCGCATGATCGCGGCTTTTTTTCACTTCGACGAATACGACCGTATCGTCGCCGCGTGCGATCAGGTCGATTTCCCCGCCCGTGCCGCGCCACCGGCGGGCACTGATGGTGAAACCACGGGTTTCATACACGCGTTCCACCTGTGATTCGGCCGACAGGCCGGCGTGATAGGATAGGCTTCCCGTCATTCTTCCTTCGTCCTTCGTTCGCCTTGCAGCGTCAGAGCCTGTTGATAAACCTGTCGTCGCGGCAAACCAGAGCGCGCTGCGACCAGATCCACCGCGTTTCGCAAGGAGTTCGCCGCCAGCGCCGTGCGCAGAAGCTCGTCGATATCGACATCTTCAACCACCCCATCCGGGGCACGGTCGACCAGCAGAACAATCTCCCCTTTCAGAACGCGGCCATCGATGGCATCCACCACTTCGGCCACGCTGCCGCGGATCACCTCCTCGAATCGTTTGGTCAGTTCGCGGCAAAGAGCGCAGTCGCGCGCCGCACCCAGAGTGTCCGCGACTTCCGTTAAAAGCCGGTGAATGCGTTTGGGCGATTCGTAGAAGATCATGGTCGCAGGGATCGCCGCCGCTTCGGTCAGGAAGCGTTTTCTGGCGGCCTGCGCGGCGGGCGGGAACCCCATGAAGCAGAACCGGTCGCTTGGCAGGCCCGCGACGGCCAGCGCGGCCAGAACCGCCGATGCGCCGGGCGCGGCCAGCACGGGATACCCCTGCGCCGCAGCCTCGCGCGACAGTTGGTATCCGGGATCCGAGACCATCGGCGTTCCGGCCTCGGGTGCGAAGGCGACGGACCTTCCTTTGGCCAGGGCGGCCAGCAACCGGGGCCGCATCTGCGCGCCGTTATGGTCGTGATAGGCCAGCAGGGGGCGGCCCTTCAGGGGGATGCCATGGATCTCCATCAACCGCCGCAGGCTGCGCGTATCCTCGGCGGCCAGAATGTCGGCGGATGCCAGAATGTCCAGCGCCCGCAAGGTGATGTCGCGCGCGGCGCCGATCGGCGTTGCGATCAGATGCAGCCCGGCGGGCACCGTCACGGCGCGGTGCGAAGCGGGCGGGTCGGGGTGTGGCTCACCGGTCATGGCGGTTTCAGTGACACGTTTACTTCGCCGGGTCGAATCCTTAGTGTTGCGCATGGCCCCAGACGCCGCCAGTCGCCAACATGAGGAAACCGATGCGCGCCGATCAGACCCCAGCCCGCCGCCCGGCAAAACGCATGACCCGTCGTGCGGCCCTTGCGTTTTCTGGCCTTCTGGCCCTGTCCGCCTGCGTGCCTGCGGGCATGAGCGGGCTGTCAGGCAACCTGAACACCAACCGCCCGGTCGGGGTGGCCTTGCTGGTGCCCGGCGGATCCGCCGAGGCGGGCAACACCATTCTGGCGACCAATCTGGAAAACGCGGCGCGGCTGGCGGTTAGCGATCTGGACGGTGTGCAGATCGATCTTCGGATCTACAACACGCAGGGCGATCCGGCCGTCGCCGCACAGATGGCGCGCCAGGCTGCCAGCGACGGTGCGGCGATCATCCTGGGCCCGGTCCGCAGCGCCGAGGCCAACGCAGCCGGCACCGCCGTGGCCGCCGCCGGGATCAACGTGCTGAGCTTCTCGAACAACCCGGCGATTGCCGGAAACAACGTGTTCGTGCTGGGCCTGACGCCCGACAACGCCGCGCGGCGCGTGTTCGAATACGCGGCGCGCAACGGCAAGGGCAACGTGATGGTCGTCGGCGAACAGACCGAGTCGGGCCGGCTGGTCATGGCGTCGATCAACCGGGCACTGGCCGGAACGGGCGCCAGCATCGTCGCCACACAAACCTATGAATTCTCGCAGCAGGGAATCGTCAACGCCTTGCCCGAAATCGCCGATGCGGCCCGCAGTTCCGGGGCGAATTCGGTCCTGTTCACGGCCGACAGCGCGGGCGCCCTGCCGGTTCTGGCGCAGCTTCTGCCCGACAACCGGATCGCCTATCCGCAGTTTCAGTTCATGGGCATCACGCAATGGAACGTGCCGCCCGCAACCTTGCAGCTGCGCGGCCTTCAGGATGGCTGGTTCCCGCTGCCCGATCCGGCGCTGACCGCCCAGTTCGAGGCCCGCTACACCCAGGCCTTCGGCCAGGCGCCGCATCCGATTGCCGGGCTGGCTTATGACGGGATCGCCGCGATTGGCGCGCTGATCGGCACGGGATCGCCGGATGCACTGTCGCGGGCGTCGCTGACGCAAGGGTCGGGCTTTGTCGGGGTAAACGGCGTGTTCCGCTTCATGCCCGACGGCACCAACCAGCGCGGGCTGGCCCTGGCCACGATCCGCGACAATTCGGTGGTGATCCTGGAACCCGCCCCGCGCAGCTTTGCCGGCACTGGATTCTGAGGATACCGTGGCGCTGATCGCCCCGGCGCAGGACGCCCCCGCCGCCCCCGTCTGCTTTGCCCAGCCGCCCGAGCCGCTGGAGCCGCTGATCTGCCCGCCAGACCAGATCTGCGATGTGGCGGCACTGAACCGCGAATTGCGCGACGGGCTGGCCCCGCTGACCGAAGCGCGCGACATCCGGGCTTTTACCGTCCAGACCCTGAACGCCGCGCTGCGACAGGGCAATGCCGTTTTGCTGGACGCCCTGACCCGCGCCCCGTTCCAGGCGCGGGAATTCATCACCGCACAGACATGGCTGACCGACATCGCCGTCACCAGCGCCTGGAACGTGGCGCAACTGGCGCTGCATCCCAATGCCGCCCCGACCGACGGGCAGCGCATGGCCATGTTGGCGGTCGGCGGTTACGGGCGGGCGGAAATGGCGCCCAGTTCGGATGTCGATCTGTTGTTTCTTGCGCCCTACAAGATTACCGGCTGGGCTGAAAGCGTCATCGAAAGCACGCTTTATATCCTGTGGGACCTGAAGCTGAAGATCGGCCATTCCAGCCGCATCATCGACGAATGCCTGCGCCTGGGCCGCGAGGATTACACAATCCGCACCGCCTTGCTCGAGCAGCGGTTTCTGTCCGGCAACCAGGACCTTGCGGCCGAGTTGAAGCGGCGCCTGCACAAGGAGCTGTTCGCCGGAACCCATGCCGATTTTATCGAGGCCAAGCTGGCCGAGCGCGCGGAGCGCCACAAGAAGCAGGGCGGCCAGCGCTACATGCTGGAGCCCAATGTCAAGGAGGGCAAGGGCGGGCTGCGCGACCTTCAGACGCTCTACTGGATCGCCAAATACATCTACGGTGTCGACAAGGCTGCGGAACTGGTCGAGCACGGGTATTTCACCGAAGCGGAATATACATCATTCCGCGAGGCGGAGGATTTTCTGTGGGCCGCGCGGTGCCATCTGCACCTGCTGACCAGGCGCCCGGTGGACCAATTGACCTTCGACATGCAGCCCGAAGTTGCCGAGCGCCTTGGGTTCACCGATCATGGCGGGCGCCGCGCTGTCGAACATTTCATGCAGGTCTATTTCCGACATGCCACCAAGGTCGGCGAGCTGACCCGCATTTTCCTGACCGCGCTGGAGGAGCGCCATGTCAAGAAAATGCCCGGGCTGTTCAGGCTTCTGCGGCGGCGCAAGCGGGTCAAGCCCGGCTACAAGGTTGATCTGAACCGCCTGAACATCGCCGCGCCCGAAGACTTTTTTGCCGATCCGCTCAACATGCTGCGCATTTTCGAGGAAGCGTTGCGCACCGGCATGTTGATGCACCCCGACGCCATGCGGCTGATCGCGGCCAATCTGGGGCGGATCGACGCCGATCTGCGCGAAAACCCGGAAGCGGTGCGCATCTTCATGGACCTGTTGCTCAAGCACGGGAACCCGGAACGTGCGCTGCGGCGGATGAACGAGCTGGGTTTGCTGGCCGCCTTCATCCCCGAATTCGAACACATCGTGGCGATGATGCAGTTCAACGTCTATCACCACTACACAGTTGACGAACACACCATCCAGTGCATCAGCATCCTTGCCCAGATCGAGCGCGGCGAGTTGATCGAGGCGCTTCCAGTCGCCTCGCGCATCCTGGAAGAGGGCGTGAACCGCAAGATCCTTTTTGTCGCGCTGCTGCTGCACGACATCGCCAAGGGCCGGCCCGAGGATCACTCCGTTCTGGGCGCGCACATGGCGCGGCGCATCGCCGCCCGCCTGCGGCTGAACGCCAAGGAAATCGAAACCGTCGAATGGCTGGTGCGCAACCATCTGGTCATGTCGGACGTAGCGCAGAAACGCGACATCGGCGATCCGCGAACGGTGCGCGACTTTGCCAAGAAGATGAAGTCCAAGCGGCGGCTGGATCTGTTGACCGTGCTTACGGTCTGCGACATTCGCGGCGTCGGCCCGGGCACCTGGAACAACTGGAAGGCCGTGCTGCTGCGCCAGCTTTACGCCGACACCGTCGAGGCGCTGGACAAGGGGGTCGAGGCGCTGAACAGGTCGCACCGCGAAACGGAGGCCAAGCGCGCCCTGCGCGAGGCGCTGGTGGACTGGCCCCGCACGGCGCTGCGCCAGGAAACCGCACGCCACTATGGCCCCTACTGGCAGGGCCTGCCGACGGAAACCCATGTGGTCTTTGCCCATCTGCTGCGCGACCTGACGGACAGCGAAATCCGCATCGACCTGCGCCCGGACATCGAGCGCGATGCAACCCGCGCCGCCTTCGCGCTGGCCGATCATCCGGGCATCTTTTCGCGGCTCGCCGGCGCGCTGGCCCTTGTCGGCGCCAATATCGTGGACGCGCGCACCTATACCTCGAAAGACGGGTTCGCCACCGCCGTCTTCTGGATTCAGGACGCCGATGGCCACCCCTACGAGTCCGATCGCCTGCCGCGCCTGCGCAAGATGATCCAGCGCACCTTTGCCGGAGAGGTCATCGCCACCGACGCGCTGAAGGATCGCGACAAGGTCAAGAAGCGTGACCGCCAGTTCCGGGTGCCGACGGTGATCTCGTTCGACAACGAAGGCTCGGATATCTACACGATCATCGAAGTGGACACGCGCGATCGTCCGGGGATCCTCTATGATCTGACCCGCACTCTGGCGGCCAACAATATCTCGATCGCCAGTGCCGTGATCGCCACTTACGGCGTTCAGGTCGTGGATACCTTTTATGTCAAGGACATGTTCGGCCTGAAACTTCACACGAAGTCTCGTCAGGACGCGCTGGAACGCAAACTGCGCGACGCGATCGCGGCTGGCGTGGAACGGGCAGGCGCTGGATGATCCGGTTTTCATCGGCGAGACAAGGCGTTTCGAAACGCCTTGGATCCCCCACAACCGTCGCGCCTCTTGTGGCAGGGCATGCCGCGCAGCCTTCGGCGCGCGGTGCAAGGATTTTCGAAAATCCTTGCCGCCAGGTGGCACGGGCATGACACCCATTCGACTGATGCGCGCCTTTGCCACGGTCGGCGGCTGGACGATGGCCAGCCGGATTCTGGGTTTCGTCCGTGACATCCTGATCGCCCGCTTCCTGGGTGCGGGCGCGGCGTCGGATGCGTTCTTCGTGGCGTTCTCACTGCCCAACATGTTTCGCCGCTTCTTCGCCGAGGGCGCGTTCAACGCCGCTTTCGTGCCGATGTTCACCCGCAAGTTGGAGACCGACCGGGACGACGCGCAGAATTTCGCCCGCGATGCCTATTGGTTGATGGCCAGTTTCCTGATCGGGTTCACAGTCCTGGCGCTGATCTTCATGCCGGTGCTGGTCTGGATCATGGCCGCCGGGTTCACCGCCGATGCGCGCTTTGATCTGGCGGTGTTCTACGGGCGCATCGCCTTTCCCTATATCCTGCTGATCTCGCTCACGGCGCTGATTTCAGGCATGCTGAACGCAACCGGCCGGTTCGCCGCCGCCGCCGCCGCCCCCGCGCTGCTGAATGTCGTGTTCATTCTGGGCCTGACGCTGGCCGCCTATCTGGGCTGGCCTACGGGGCTGGTTCTGGCCTGGTCCGTGCCGCTGGGTGGCGTCGCGCAACTGACGGTGGTGTTTCTTGCGCTTCGGCGCGCGGGTTTCCGCATGCGCCTGCGCCGCCCCAGCCTGACCCCAGACCTCAAGCGGATGCTGATTATCGCCGTGCCCGCAATTCTGGCCGGCGGCGTCACGCAGATCAACCTGGTGGTTGGCCGTCAGGTGGCGTCCTTCACCGACAGCGCGATTTCCTGGCTGTCCTATGCCGACCGGCTCTATCAGTTGCCGCTGGGTGTCGTGGGCATCGCCGTTGGTGTCGTGTTGCTGCCCGAACTGGCGCGACGCCTGCGCGCGGGCGAAGACCAGGGCGCGCGCGAGGCCTTTTCCCGCGGGATGGAATTCGCCCTGGTGCTGACGCTGCCCGCCGCCGTCGCCCTGGTGGTGATTGCCGAGCCGCTGATCTCGGTCCTGTTCCAGCGCGGCGCCTTCAGCGCCGACGATACGGCGGCCACGGCGCTGGCGCTGGCCATCTACGGCGCGGGCCTGCCTGCCTTCGTGCTGCACAAGGTCCTGCAACCGCTCTACTTCGCCCGTGGCGATACCAGGGCGCCGTTTCGCTACGCCCTGGTCGCCATGGTGGTCAATGCGGGCATCGCCATCGGATTGATGCCGGTTGTCGGCTTCCTGTCGGCGGCCATCGGCACCACGCTGGCGGGATGGGCGATGGTCTGGCAATTGTGGCGCGGCGCGCGGGGCATGGGCGACGCCGCGCGCCCTGACGCCCGGCTGTTCGATCGTCTGTGGCGCATCGTGCTGGCCAGTGTCGTCATGGGCGCCGCCGTCTGGGGTGCCGCACAAGTTCTGGATGCGCCGCTGCACGGATCTGCGCGCGGCCTGGCGTTGCTGGCGGTCATCACGGTTGGCGCGGTCAGCTACTTTGGCGCCGGCGCCCTGATCGGTGCGTTCCGCCTGTCCGATTTCAAATCGGCCATGCGCAGGGCGCGCTGATCACTTGCTGATCGCGCGGTAGCCCCAGATCAGGATAACAGCCCCGACCAGCCCGGCGATCAGGCTGCCCAGAAGGCCCGAAAAACTGACCCCCACCAGCCCGAACAGGAAATTGGCGACAATGGAGCCGACGATCCCGAGGATCACATTCACGATGATCCCGGTGTTGGATTTCATGATCGTCGAGGCGATCCAGCCCGCGACCCCGCCAATGATGATTGCACCGATCCAGCCCATTTCAGCCCCCTTGCGTTGCGTCGCATGGAAAGCCTAGCGCAATGCCCGATTGGTTCAAGGGCCAAGTTCCGCCAGGGCCTGCCTGCGCTAACCGCGTTTGAGCAGTCGGGCCCGCAACGCCTGCCAGCGCCCCGGCCCCAGAAGGGTTGCCGAAAGCCCGAAGCCCACCGCAAAGGCCGCCACCTCGGCGATCCAGCCCGGCCCGGCCTCGGCGATCAAACCGAATGCCAGGCGCGCGACCAGCAACAGGCCGATCATCGCGAAGGCGCGACGCTGCTTGCCCGGATCCCCGGCCGCCTGCTCCCATTTCAGCCAGGTGAACCCGCCGACAAGCGCAAAGGCCATGGGCATGGCGCCGATCAGCCAGCCGTTCTGAACCGTGCCCACGGCCTGGCCGAAGATCGCCGCCGCGACCGCCGGCACCACCAGCGCCAGAACCAGGAACCGCAGCGCGCCGAAGGCTTCGGCCACCGCCTTGCCCAGCGCCGCGATCAGGACGACGGCAAACAAGGCATGCAGCAGGGAAATGTGGATGAAGCTGAACGTGACGTATCGCACCAGATGCAGCGGTGAATAGACCCCGTTTCTCAGCATCCAGTCCTGAATGCTGCTGGAATAGCCATAGCGTTGAATGGCCTCGATCCGCCAGCCGATGCCCTGCGCGCCGCCAACAATGCCCAGCGCCGCCAGTTGCAACACGGCTTCGATCCCGACCAGCACAAGCAACAACAGCCAGACCACCGCCGGCAAGCGGTTCAGCGGCGAGGCGTTGAGGTTTGCGAGAGCGTCGGATTCGGCGGGCACTTGGGGGTCGCGCTCGGGGTCGGGCTGGCGGCGGTCATCGGTCATGGCGGCTCCTTTGGGGCGTTCGGTTGACGCCCCGCCCCACCAGCGATAAGCGAGGCGCAAGGTTTTTTCCACCACGGAGTGCCATTGATGGCCGATCCTTTGCACAGCGCCCCGCAGAGCACATTCACGCCGCGCGTGTTTTCCGGCATCCAGCCTTCCGGCGGGTTGACGCTGGGCAATTATCTGGGCGCGATCAAGCGTTTCGTGGACATGCAGGACCAGGGGATCGAAACGATTTATTGCATGGTCGACCTGCACGCGATCACCGTCTGGCAGGACCCTGCCGCGCTGCGCCACCAGACGCGCGAGCTGGCCGCCGGCTATCTGGCAGCCGGGCTGGACCCCAAAAGATCCATCCTGTTCAACCAAAGCCAGGTCTCGGCCCATGCCGAGTTGGGGTGGGTGTTCAACTGCGTGGCGCGCATGGGGTGGATGAATCGCATGACCCAGTGGAAGGACAAGACCAGCGGCAAGGACGCCGAGAAAGCATCGTTGGGACTGTTCGCCTATCCGTCGCTGATGGCGGCGGACATCCTGCTCTATCACGCGACCCATGTGCCGGTGGGCGAGGACCAGAAACAGCATGTGGAACTGACCCGCGATATCGCCGCCAAGTTCAACCATGACTACAAGGTGGATTTCTTCCCGATCACCGAGCCGGTGATCGAAGGCGCGGCAACGCGGGTGATGAGCCTGCGCGACGGCACCAGGAAGATGTCGAAATCCGATCCGTCGGACAATTCGCGCATCAACCTGACCGACGACGCCGACAAGATCGCATCCAAGATCCGCAAAGCCAAGACCGACCCGGAACCGCTGCCCGAAACGATGGACGCTCTGGCCGACCGGCCCGAGGCGCGCAATCTGGTAAACATCTATGCCGCGCTCGCAGGGACGGACAAGGACGCGGTTCTGGCCGAGTTCGCCGGGCAGGGTTTTGGCGCGTTCAAGCCCAGGCTGGCCGATCTGGCGGTGGCAACCCTGGCGCCGATTTCGGTTGAAATGGGGCGGCTGATGCAGGACCCGGCCGAGATCGACCGCATCCTGGGCGACGGCGCCGACCGCGCCGACGCCATCGCCACGCCGATCCTGGACCGCACGCTGGAGATTACCGGCATGATCCGGTCGCGCCGCCGCTGAGAAGGCGTGGCCGGACGGGCTGTTCCGCCCGCCTTGGGGGGCATCGAGCCCCCGCGCGGCGGGCAGTCCTGCGGCCTGCGCGGAGGCTTCGCCCCCTTGCGTGAGTATTTTTGGAAAGATGAAGATGAGATGTGCGCACGAAAAGGCCGAAGGCTGTTCGGGCGGGCCGTGGTCGGGCTCGACGCTTGGTTGGTCCCGAGGCTTGGTTGGGCGCGTCTTGGGTGGGCGCATGCCGGCAGGTCCAGCGTAGCACGACGACGGTCAGGCGCGCCGCGCGTCAATGGGAACGATCGGCAAGCGGATGGCGGCAGAATCCTTCATGGGCCTTGGCGGGGCGCGTTGTCGCGAGCCTACGAGGTCAGCGGGCGATCGCAGCCCTGAAATCCGGGCACCAAGGGACAACCAAGGGGCAGGCGCGGCGTTGTGTTTTGCTCTCCGCGGCGCTACGGCTGGCCCATGCATCAGGACGCCGCCATGATCCGACAGCCCATTCCCGTCACCCTGCTCGCCGGTTTTCTGGGATCCGGCAAGACAACAGTTCTGAATGCCCTGCTGCGGCACCCTGGGATGGATCGCACGGCGGTTGTCATCAACGAATTCGGAGAGATCGGGCTGGACCATGACCTGATCGAATCCTCGACCGAGGCGACGGTGCTGATGCGCTCGGGCTGCCTGTGCTGCGAGCTGCGCGGCGATCTGGCGCAGACGCTGGCCGCGCTTCGTGACCGGCGCGAGGCGGGCGAGATCGCCTTTGACCGCGTGGTGATCGAAACCACGGGCATCGCCGACCCCGGTCCGATCGTGCAGACCCTGGTGATGGATGCGGAACTGTCGCATGATTTCGCTCTGGACGGCGTTCTGACCACGGCCGACGCCGCCACCGGCGCGCGCACGCTGGACCATCATTTCGAGGCCGTGCAGCAGGTGGCGATGGCCGACCGGATCATTCTGACAAAGACCGATCTGGCCAACGCCGCGCAGTTGGCAGCCTTCGAGACGCGGCTGGGCGGGATCAACCCCGGCGCGCCGCGGCACCGGGCGCAGCATGGCGTCATTGACCCCAGACTGCTATTCGGCCTGTCGCCGCGCCAGAACAGCACCCCGGATCAGGCGCTGACCTGGGTTTCGGCCGCCCCGGGCGGGGCCCCGTTGCCGCCTCTGAGCGGTTTGGCGGGGGGCGACGCGGTTCCCGCGTCGCGGCCGCACGGGTTGTTCGGCACAACCGCGTCGGCATCTGCGCACAGTGCCCGCCATGACGGGCGGATCAGTTCGCAGAGCATCGAGGTCGCCACGCCGATTTCTCCCATCGTTTTCGATCTGTGGCTCGAATCGTTGATGAATTCGGCGGCGGCGGACATCCTGCGGCTCAAGGGCGTGGTGCATGTCGAGGGCATGGCCAAGCCCTTTGCGCTGCACGGCGTTCAGCACATCTTCCACCCGCCGGTGCCGCTGTCGCATTGGCCGGACGGGGACAGGATCAGCCGGATCGTCATCATCGGGCGCGACCTGCCGCCCGGCTATCTGGCCGAAAGCCTGGCGTTTCTGAACAGCCGGCCCGAGGTCACCGAACATCGCATATAGGTGATTTGCCGAACAACCGGGGGTTTACTATACCGGTGTTGCGCAAGATCAAGGCGCGGGCACTTGCTGCGTGCCACACTATGCGCTGGGCATGAAGGGGGGAAGAGTCATGGGCCACCAACCCGAACATCACACCGCATTGACGGACAGCGTCACTTTCTGGGCCAGGTTCTGGCAACAGCAATACGAACACAATCTGACGCTGTTGGCCGCGATGGCCCAGGCCGTGCCGCATCAGTCGGCGCGTGACCTGGCGGCGGACGCAGAGGCGCACAAGGCCAAGTCGGCGGCGGCGAAGAAAACCCGGACAAAGGCTGACATCGCCTGATCTGCGCCTGAACCGTGGCCGGTCCGGGGTGTCAGGCGCCCCCTATTCGGCGGCCAGATCCATGGGCGACTGGCGCAGGTCGATCTCGGCCAGACTGGCGGTCACGTCACGCATCAGCGAACAGAAATCCCCGAATCCGGCCGACGGGGCGATGCGTGCTTCGTCCATGTAAAGCCCGCGGTCGATCTCGATCTGGACCGCGTGCATCCCGATCGACGGCTGGCCGTAGCGCTGCGTGATATAGGCGCCGGCAAACGGCGCATTGCGCGCCACCACAAGCCCCGCGCCACGCAGGATCGATTCGACCTGCGCCAGCACATCCGG
>CAJQNQ010000253.1 GCA_905479725.1 uncultured Paracoccaceae bacterium
GCACGACATCGTCTTGCGGGCCGAAGGCACGCGCTGCCGGATCTATGCGCCGGTCGGCGCGCACCGGGATCTTCTGGCCTATCTGGTGCGCAGGCTGCTGGAGAACGGTGCGAATTCATCCTTCGTCAACCAGATTGTCGATGACGAGGTCGCGCCAGAAGTCGTGGCTGCCTGCCCCATTGCCGCGCATCAGCCGTTCGACCTGCCAACAGGCCCCGATCTGTTCCGCCCCCAGCGCGCCAATTCGGCCGGGCGTGACCTGGCCGCGCGCCCGGATCTGGAGCGGATCGAAACGGCCCGCGCCCCGTTCGCCGATACGGTGTTTTCCGCTGCACCGCGCCTTGCGGTGCCGCCAACCGATGCGGGGGCCGAACGGCAGACAGTGTTCAACCCGGCGCTTCGCGATCAGGTCGTCGGCCATGTGCATCTGGCCAGCCGGGCCGACGTGGGGGCCGCGCTTGGCGCGGCCCGGGTCTGGGATGCGCCGCCCGCTGAATGCGCGGCGATCCTGAACCGCGCCGCCGATCTCTATGAGGCCAACTTGGGCCGCCTGTTCGCCTTGCTGACGCGTGAGGCCGGCAAAACCCTGCTGGATTGCGAAGGTGAACTGCGCGAGGCGGTGGATTTTCTGCGCTACTACGCCGCGCAGATCACCGACACAATGCAACCGCGCGGGCCACTGGTTTGCATTTCGCCGTGGAACTTCCCGCTGGCCATCTTCACCGGTCAGATCGCCGGCGCGCTGGCGGCCGGGAACGCCGTGCTGGCCAAACCGGCCGAACAAACGCCGCTGATCGCCTGCGCCGCCGTCGATCTGCTGCTGGAAGCCGGGGTGCCCGCGACCGCCCTGCAACTGCTGCCCGGTGACGGCGCCAGTGTCGGCGCGGCGCTGACCGCCGATCCACGTGTGAAAGGCGTCGTGTTCACCGGCTCCACCGCAACAGCGCAGATCATCCGCCGGTCGATGGCGGACCATCTGGACCCGGGCGCGCCGCTGATCGCGGAAACCGGGGGGCTGAACGCGATGATCGTGGACAGCACCGCCTTGCCCGAGCAGGTGGTGCGCGACGTGTTGGCCAGCGCCTTTCAGTCCGCCGGGCAACGCTGCTCGGCCCTGCGGTGCCTGTATGTGCAGGATGACGTGGCCGACAGCCTGCTGGAGATGCTGTTCGGCGCGATGGATGCGCTGGTGCAGGGCGATCCATGGCACCTGCCCACCGATATCGGCCCGGTGATCGATGCCGAGGCCGCGCGCGACATCCGGGGCTATATCGCTGCCGCCCGGCGTGAGGGCCGCGTGCTGCACGAATTGCGCGCGCCCGATCAGGGGCATTTCGTGGCGCCCGCGGTCGTTCGGGTCGGCGGAATCGACGATCTGCCGCGCGAAGTGTTCGGCCCGGTGCTGCATGTCGCGCGCTTCAGGGGCCGAGATCTGAACAAGGTCATGGCGCGGATCAACGCGCGCGGCTACGGGCTGACCTTCGGTTTGCACACCCGGATCGATACCCGCGTGCAAAAGGTGGTCGATGTCCTGCGGGTCGGCAACCTGTATGTGAACCGCAACCAGATCGGCGCCGTGGTGGGCAGCCAGCCCTTCGGCGGCGAGGGGCTTTCGGGCACCGGGCCAAAGGCGGGCGGCCCCGATTACGTCGCGCGGCTTGCGGCACCGGCGATGGCGCCGCGCATCGAAGGGGGCGCCGCCGGGTCGGCCGATCTGACCGCGCTGGCCAGGGCGCTGGCGGCCACGCACGCCGAGGGGGCGGTGGCCACCCATGACCTTCCGGGTCCGACGGGCGAATCCAACCGGTTGAGCCTGCATCCACGCGCACCGGTCCTGTGCCTTGGCCCCGGACCGGGCGCACAACAGACACAGGCGGACCTGATCCGGGGTTTCGGCGGTGTCGCGGTGGCGGCTGGCGGCGCTGTGCCGCCCGGCTGGCTGGCCGAAGCAAGCGGATTTTCCGGCGTGATCTGGTGGGGCGATTCCGACAGCGCCAGAGCAATGGCACAGGCATTGGCGCAGCGCCCCGGACCCATCGTGCCGCTGATCACCCAGACCCCCGACCGCGCCCATGCCCTGACCGAGCGCCATCTGTGTATCGACACAACCGCGTCAGGTGGGAACGCGCAACTTCTGGCAGAAGTGTCGGGCGCTTGACGGAACGCGCCGGATCGCCCAAACGTCCCGCATGTTGCCGATCCGCGACCATAACCCCTCGGGTCACAGGCCCTATGTCACCTGGGGGCTGATTGCCGTGAATATCGCGGTGTTTCTGGCCTATTGGCCCGCCGGAACCGACGCGTCGACGGCCCAGATATTCCAGGACTGGGGCATCGTCCCCGCGCGAATCAGCCAGGGACAGGCGCTTTATACCCCCTTCACGTCGCTGTTCATTCACGGCGGTTGGTTCCACATCGGGTTGAACATGCTGTTCCTGCGCATCTTCGGCGACAATCTGGAAGCCGAAATGGGGTCGCTGCGGTTTCTGGGGTTCTACCTGCTGGCCGGGCTGGTCGCCGGGCTGATGCAATACCTGTCGGCGGTCAACAGCACCTTGCCGGTGGCTGGGGCTTCGGGCGCGGTGGCGGGCGTGATGGGCGGCTATCTGCTGATGTTCCCGCGTGCCCGTGTTGATCTGCTGTTCTACCTGATCGTCGCGTTCCGGGTGATCGCCGTGCCGGCCTGGGTCTTGCTGAGCCTGTGGCTGGTCTTGCAGATTTACGGCGGTCTGAGCACGCCTTCGGGTTCGTCCTCGGTGGCGTTCTGGGCGCATGTCGGCGGGTTTCTGGCGGGTGTCGCGATGACCGTGCGGTTGTGGCGGTCGCGGGGGGGCGCGGTGTTCTGGCGCCGCTTCCACGGCCTGCCGCCGCATCCCAGCGCCGAATTCGCGGTGCCGGTGGTGCGTCGGCGGGGCGCGCGCCTTCCGCCGCCGCAGTCGCGCGGGCTGTTTCGCCGCGATCAGTAACGGTGCGCCCGCGCACAGCCGGTGCGCTTTGATTGCATCCCGACCCGGCCTATATCCTTGTGATGCTGACAAGGAGATGGACATGAGCTGGAACCCGGGCCTGACACCAGGCGATCTGACGCTGGATCCCGATGCGCTGGAGACCGTCATCGTGCCGCGCGCGCGCGATATCGGCGGGTTCGAGGTGCGCCGCGCGCTGCCCGCGCCGGGGCGGCGCATGGTCGGCCCGTTCGTGTTCTTCGATCAGGTTGGCCCGGCCGAGTTCATCACCGGGCAGGGCATCGACGTGCGCCCGCATCCGCATATCGGGCTGGGCACGGTGACCTATCTGCTCAAGGGGCATTTTCACCATCGTGACAGCCTGGGCAGCGATCAGATGATCGTCCCCGGAGAGGTCAACTGGATGGTTGCCGGGCACGGCGTCACGCATTCCGAGCGCACCAACACGGCGATGCGCAGCGCCCCGCACGCGCTGTTCGGCGTGCAGACCTGGGTGGCGCTGCCCGAAAGCCACGAGGACACCGCGCCCGCGTTCGAGCATCACGGGCAAGAGGCCCTGCCGTTTCTCGAGGATGGTGGCGCCAGCGCGCGCCTGATCCTGGGTCATGCCTGGGGCGCGCGCGCCCCGGCGGCGGTGCATGGCGACCTCTTTCAGGCTGATGTAATGTTGCAACCCGGGGCGCTGTTTCCCTTGCCGGACGGTCACGAGGACCGGGGTGTGCATGTGTTGCAAGGCTCCGTCGAAGTGGCCGGCGAAACCTTCGGCACCGGGCAGATGATGGTCTTTCGCCCCGGCGACAAGATCACGCTGCGCGCCGGGGCGCAGGGCGCGCGACTGATCGCGCTGGGCGGCGATACCCTGGGCGGCCCGCGCTATCTGTGGTGGAATTTCGTCGCCTCATCCCGCGAGCGGATCGAAGCAGCGAAGGAAGCCTGGGCGCGCGGCGACTGGGACACGGGACGCTTTCGTCTGCCGCCGGGGGACGACGCCGAATTCATCCCGCTGCCCGACAAGCAACTGCCGCGCGGTTGACCGGCAGGCAAGGGAAAAGGCCCGGCGATCCGCAGGATCGACCGGGCCGATTGTCGAACCGCCCGTGGGCGGCGGGTTACCAGCGCAGAACGCGCGGTCCCAGGAATGCGCCGACGCCGACCACGACAAGGATCGCCGCGCCATAGGCCGGCAACAGGAACAACAGCGAATCGACCGGGCAGTGAAGCGAAAACACCGCCGCACCCGCAGCCCCGGACAGCAGCCCGGCGGCGCCCCCCGCAAGGCGCGCATTTGCCGGCGCGCCTGATTTCATCGCCCACATGCTGGCCGCCAGCGGCACGGCGGCCAGCGCCGGGACCGACACGAAGCACACCAGCAGATACTGGTTGTTGAGCGCGGCGACCAGGCCATCGAACCCGGCATTGACCAGGTTGACCGTGAACGCGATCACCACGCCGCCAATCAGCACCGCGATCAGCGCCATCTGCGCGCGCGCCTGCGCATCGGGCCGCGACAACCCGCGCGCCAGCCACAGCGCGGCAACTGCCAGCACCGCCGGCAAAAGGGTCTTGAGCACGACCGGCGACGCCAGAGCATCGGCCAGATCGGGCCGAAGGCGCCACAGCGCGATAACCGCAACCAGCGAAACCAGCAGCGACAGCGACAGGCACTGGTTCAGCCGCGTGCCGGGTCCCGGCCTTGGCGTGGCGTCGGCGGCAAGGGCGGCAATCAGGTCATCGGTTTTCATTCGATCATCCTTTCACGCAACTGGGCGATGGATTTCAACGCCCGATGCAGGGCGACGCGCACCGCGCCCTCGGTCATGCCCAGCCGGGCGCCGGTATCGGCCGCGCTGTCGCCGTCGATGCCGATGGCGCGCACGATCTGCGCGGCGCGCGGGTCAAGTTCGTTGATAACGCGGTCCATGTCCCGGGCCTCGAACGGGTCAGGGTCCGCGGGCGCCGCGAGAACCTCGGCGAAATCGTCGACCGACAGATCGATCCGGCGGCCACGGGCGCGAAAGGCATCCACGACCTTGTGGCGCGTGACCGCATACAGCC
>CAJQNQ010000254.1 GCA_905479725.1 uncultured Paracoccaceae bacterium
GTGCCCGTCATGTTCCACGCCGCCCGGCTCGCCCACGACGCCAGAGGGCACCAGAGGCGCGCCAAGGCGTTCGGCCACCTGTGCCGCGACCTGCGCATCAAGACGATGCACCTGCGCGCCGCCCCAGCCATCAAACTGAAGATGGCTGACCACCCGTTCGCTTCCGCGAAAGGCGAACAACGGTCCGGCGTCGCGGCACCAAAGGTCTTCGGTCGGAATGTCCCAAAGTTGAACGCTGGACGACACCAAACGCCGGATACGCGCATGATGCGCCGCGTCCGCCAGCAGGATCACGGGCTCGAAAGCGGCTATCGTATTGGCGATTTCGGCGATGGTGCGCTGTGTCATGTCCAGAAAGCCCGGGTCGTCATAGACCGCAGGGCTGCCTGGCCACATCATCAACGTGGCCTCGTGACGGGTTTCTTCGGGCGGGACATACAAACCCGAACCCGTGGCAGCGGCCGTGCCGGCAGCCAGAGCGCAGGCCACGGCCGCGCCCCCCTTCAATACCTGTCTGCGGGTGGATGGCGTTGGGCGGCGGCGACTGGCCATGGCAGGTTGCTCCGTTACGTCACGGAAATCAGGCTGGCACAGGCGGGGTCATCCCGCAAGTCCGGCCCCGTTGCACGCCCAGTTCGCGCGCGTTAGGGTGCGCGACGCAGAACGAACCGGATACAGTGGCACACCGAAAAGAGGCAAAGCGGCATGAGCGGATTGCTGGCACTACTGGATGACGTGGCGGGCATTGCCAAGGTGGCCGCTGCCAGTGTCGACGATGTCGCCGGGCAGGCGGCCAAGGCCGGCGCGAAGGCCGCGGGCGCGGTGATCGACGATGCCGCCGTTACCCCCAAGTTCATTCGCGGATTTGCCCCGGCGCGGGAACTGCCGATTGTCGGCAAGATCGCGCTGGGATCGATCCGCAACAAGCTGCTGATCCTGTTGCCCGCGGCGCTGATCTTGTCCTATTTCGCGCCCTGGCTGATCGTGCCCCTGTTGATGCTGGGGGGCTCGTATCTGTGTTTCGAAGGCGCCGAGAAGGTCTATCATCTGTTCCGGCCGCACGCGCCCTATGCCGATGGCCAGCCGCGCGACGGCGGCGATCCGGTGCGGCTGGAACGCCAGAAAGTGGCGGGCGCGATCAAGACCGACTTCATCCTGTCGGCCGAAATCATGACCATCGCGCTGGCCGCGTTGCCGCAGGAGGGGCAGTCGATATGGACCATCACCGCGGTGCTGGCGGTGGTCGCGGTGGGGATCACGGTGATCGTGTATGGCAGCGTCGCGCTGATCGTCAAAGCCGATGATGTAGGCCTGTGGCTGGCGCGCGACGGGCGTCTGGGCGCGACCCGGGCGCTGGGGCGCGGGATCGTCGCGGTAATGCCGGGCTTTCTGAAGATCCTGATGATCGTCGGCACGGCGGCGATGATCTGGGTCGGCGGATCGATCATTGCGCATGGGCTCTACGAGCTGGGATGGGGCGTTCCCTATGAGTGGATCAAGCGTCAGGCCGAGGCCGCTGCCGCCTATGCCACAACCGCACCCGGCTTCGTGACCTGGGCCGTGACCGCGTTTTTCGACGGCATTCTGGGACTGGTCTACGGGCTTGCGCTGATTCCGCTGGCCACCTTTGTCGTCGATCCGCTGATCCAGGCGGTTACCGGCCGGAAAGAAGGCGCCGCGTCCTGAACGCAGCTTTCCTGTCTGGTCGGGCAGGGGGCGCTGCCCCCGCTGGCCTGACGGCCAGCCCCCCCGGGATATTTCAGGCACAAAGATGGGGGCCGAGCGCCGGGTTATTCGCGAAAGCTGCGGCTTTCCTTGATCTGGTCCCAGGCCCAGACGACCTCTTGCAGGCGCTCCTCATCGGCGCGGTTGCCGCCATTCAGATCCGGGTGGAGATCCTTGACCAGGCTCTTGTATTGCTTGCGGATTTCGCTGCGCGTCCAGGTGTCGCGCGCGTCCAGGATTTCCAGCGCCTTGCGTTCCGCGCTGGGCAGGCGGCGGGTGGCGGTGTTGCGGCGTTCGCCGTCACCGCGCCGTTTGGTGGCCTTGTCGCCCAGCACCTGATGCGGATCGTCGATCCCGTGGCGCGCCCAGCCCTTGGCCTCGCGGGCGGCGCTGCCGAAGGGCTGCGTGGCGCGGCCCCAGACGCGCTCTTGCTCCATCGTGCCATGCATTTCGGCTTCGGTCTGGCCGTCGAAGAAATTCCATTTCAGGTTGTATTCGCGCACATGGTCCTTGCAGAACCACAGGTATTCATCCAGCTGATCGCGCGATCTGGGGGCCCGGTACTGGCCGGTTTCCCGGCATCCCGGATGCTGACAGGCGCGGGCCGAGGTTTCGACCGCGCCGGACATGCCGCGCCGGCCGCGGGCCTTCTTTTTCTTGTCGGTTGACGCGCGCATGTCGAAGTTGAAGGGGTCGCCGCTCATCGTGCCTCTGACGCTGTGAATCTGCTTTCCGGAACCCGTGCGCGACCGGACCAGCCGGCCCCGCGCGAGTCGAGGGCGTGAGTTTAATGGTTTTGGGCGCAAAAAGAAAAGGACGGATTGCCGCTGGTCCCCTGATGCGAGCAGGTGTTCGCTGCGCCGGCTTGGGTGCGGGAGGCGGCGCGTTCGACGGATCAGCGGTCGTCGGAGCGGTGCGACGGGGGGCGCAACACCGGATCAGGACGCGTGCCGCCCGGGCGCGTCAGGGGTGCCGCGCGAAACAGTGGCTCTTGTCGCGCGGCCGGAGGCTGTGGGGCGGGCGCAGGCTGCTGGTCAAACGCGTCGTTGGCCTCGGCGATCTGCGCCTCGGAGAGGGCATCCGCGTCCCGGTATTCGAGATAGTCTTGCGGGGTATGGAGGGCCTGCGAAAGATCGGCTTGCGCATGTCCGGCTTGCTCAGGATGCGCGTGTTCCAGCGCGCTTCCAGCCGATGCGGAGGTGTCGCCCAGCCCTTGGGCAGCGGCCACGGCGGCGCCTGCGTCCGGGCGCGTCGCCCCCAGAAGGCGCGAAAAGATCATCACGGTATGGGTGATGGTCTTGAGGCCGCCCAGCCCTTTGCGGACTTCGCAGGTCATGGTTTCCGTGCGC
>CAJQNQ010000255.1 GCA_905479725.1 uncultured Paracoccaceae bacterium
GATCAGCGTTCACCGCGGGCCCTGGCCCGTCTGGCACGGCGTCTGGCACGGCGTCTGGCACGGCGTCTGGCACGGCGTCTGGCACGGCGTCTGGCACGGCGTCTGGCACGGCGTTTGGCACGGTGGCGGGCTGGCCCTGACGGGCAATGATCGCCGAGCGGTAGAACGGCCCCCTGCCCCCGGCGAATGTGGAATAGTCGGGCTGGGCCAGGGGCTTGAGATACTCGATCAGGCCCAGAGACAAGGGCCCCCAACAGGTCTGGCTGAACACGCAACCCGGATCGCGCCAAAGCGCCAAGGCACCGCCCGATTCCGGTCGAAACAGGCCGGTGGGCAGGTCCAGCCGCGGGTCATCCGTCAGCATGGCCCGGCGCAGCGCGGCCCAGTGCGCGTCTACCTGCGCGCGCGCCTCGGGCCAGTCATACATCGGCAGGCTGGCATGGCGCGGCGCGGTGGGATCAGGGACAGCGGAACCGGTCATGTGCCAGTCCCCGTGTCAGTCGCAGCGCCAATCGCAGCGCCAGTCGCAGCGCCAAATTCAACGCCAGTCACAGCGTCGGGCCAATCGGCGGTTCGCGGCGCAGGACCGGATGGGCGACGGGCTCCTTCGGGGTCAATGCCCAGCGCGCGAACAGCGCCCGGTAATTGCGAAAGACATAGCCCTCGTTCAGCGCGTGCCAGGCCTCGCGCCGCTCGGCATAGAGGCGCGGCAGCGCATACCACGGCGCGGACGGGTTCTTGTGGTGCACGATATGCAGGTTGTTGAACAGGAACAGCCACGCAAAGGGCGAGCGTTCGACGATGATCGTGCGCCCCTCGGGCGTTTCATGCCAGCGGTGCTCGGCGAAGGTGCGCAGCGAAATCAGCGCCGCGCCGGGCCAGCAGACCGCCACCAGATACAACCACAGCGGAATGCCCATCTGCCAGACGACCAGCAGGACGCCCGCCACCGCCGGCAGGTGCAATGCCCAGGCCAGCCGGATGCCCGGATCGTTGCGCCACACACCGCGCCCCTCGGCCAGCAGAAACACCACGCCCGACAGCCACGGGCCCAGGATCAGCCGCCCGACCAGCGCGTTGTTCCAGCGCAACAGCACCCGAAGCCAGGCGGGCATCGCGCGGTAGCGCCACAGCATGTGATAGTAGCTCTCAGGGTCTTCAAGCGGGTCGGTCAGGCGGGCATCGTGATGGTGCGCCAGATGCGTCGCCCTGTAGCGCCGGTAGGGAAACAGCAAGGACAGGTTCGCCGCCGCCAGCGCCTCGTTCAGCCAGCGCAGGCGCGTGGGATGGCCATGCAGGCATTCATGCACCAGCGACGAATGCAGGGCTGTCATCACCGCCATGATCGCCAGGGCGCCGAGGGGAAAGACCGGCCACAGCCAGAACCCGGCCGCCAGCCACACGCCGTAGCACAGGACAATCAAGCCAAGGGTCGGCCATTCAACCTTCATCGCGTTCTCCGGGATTGCGTCAGTCGCGCGCCCTTAATTGTCCGAACACGGCGCCTTGTGACAAGGCGCGTTTGCGCAGCACTGCTCTCCTGCATTGACGCCTTTTGTCACTGAGTGTTACAAAAGTCATCAGATACCCGGACGCGAGCCCATGGGAAAACGCCAGACCGCCGAACAGTTCCGCGCCCGATTGGGGCTGCTTCAGGCCCAGTCCGGGCTGACGCAATCGGGCTTTGCGCAGGCCATCGGAATCGATCGCTCGGCCCTGTCGCAACTCGCGTCGGGGCTGAACCCCCGCCTGCCCCGGGCCGAGACACTGCTGGCCCTCGCGCAGCGCTTTCAGGTGTCCACCGACTGGCTTCTGGGGCTGACCGAAGACAGCGGGATCCTGACGCAGGCACTGAACGCGGTCGAGACCGAACAGGCGCTGGATGACCGCAACCGCACCGCAATGGAGCGCTGGCACCACGAGGCGAGCGGCCAGAAGGTGCGCTACGTGCCCGCGCAACTGCCGGATCTGATGCGCACCCCGGCGGTGATCGAATTCCAGGCCCAATCCTCGGCGCAGGAACGCCGCCGCTTGCAGGCGCAGACCGAACGCAGGCTGCATTTTTCGCGCATGCCGGACTCTGACATCGAACTGTGCATGCCGGTGCAGACGCTGGAGGGGTTCGCCATGGGGCTGGGGGCATGGTCCGGCCTGTCGATCAGGGATCGCCGCGAGCAGCTGGAGCATATCGCCGCCACGCTGGACGAACTCTATCCCGCGTTCCGCATGTATCTGTTCGATGCCCGCAAGCATTTCGCCCCGCCGATGACCGTGTTCGGCTATCAGCAGGCGGCGATCTATGCCGGTGAAATCTACCTGCTGGTGCGCACAAGGCAGCTGGTGCACGACCTGGCGCAGACCTTCGACGCAAAGATCCGTCACGCGGAAATCCACGCCCACCAGGCCGCGTCCTGGGTTCGCGCGCTGCCGCTTCACCCGCGCTGATCCGCGCTGTGTCGGTGATGACCAAACACCCGCTCCTGCGCACTGAATATGGCTTGCCCGGTCCGGGCGTGGGTGTCTAGGGTCGGCCTGTCAGATGCAGCGCGCCACGGGCGCAAGTGCGCGATCAAAGGGGGGCCCAATGGCCGAAGACGGATCAACCCGGCGCAAGCGCCATGGTGGACGAACCGGCAATGCGCGCCGCACCAGCAGCTTTCAGCTGGACCAGATGCCCTGGCGGGTGCCCTTCAACCCCGATCCACCGGTCGAACCGGTCGATACCGAGGGCGTGCAGGCGATCCACAAGGGCGCGATGCATATCCTGTCGGAAATCGGCATCGAATTCCTGAATGACGAGGCGCTGGCGCTGTTTCGCCAGGCCGGCTGCCGGGTGGATGGCCAGAGCGTGCGCATGGACGAGGATTTCGTCATGGAGATGGTGCGCCGCGCGCCGGCCAGCTTCACCATCACGCCGCGCAACCCGGACCGCGCGGTGCCCATCGGCGGCGGCTACATGGCCTTCGTCAACGTCTCGTCGCCGCCCAGTTCGTGGGATATCCACCGGGGCAAGCGCAGCGGCGATTTCGAGACATTTCGCGATTTCATGAAATTGACGCAGTTCTTCAACTGCATCCATATCGCCGGCGGGTATCCGGTGGAGCCGGTGGATATTCACCCCTCGGTCCGGCACCTGGATTGCGTCTATGAAAAGCTGACCCTCACCGACAAGGTGTGCCACGCCTACAGCCTTGGCCGCGAACGGGTCGAGGATGTGATGGAAATGGTGCGCATCGCCGGTGGGCTGACCGATGCCGAATTCGACGCCGCACCGCGCATGTATACCAACATCAACTCGGTCAGCCCGCTCAAGCATGATTTCCCGATGATCGACGGCGCGCTGCGGCTTGCGCGGCGCGGGCAGCCGGTTGTCGTGACGCCCTTTACCCTGGCCGGAGCGATGGCGCCGGTGACGATGGCGGGCGCCGTGACCTTGTCGATTGCCGAGGGGTTGGCGGCCATTGCCCTGCTGCAATACGCGGCACCCGGCTGCCCGGTGGCCATCGGCACGTTTACATCGAATGTCGACATGCGCTCTGGCGCGCCGGCATTCGGGACGCCGGAATACATGCGCGCCACGCAGATCACCGGGCAGCTGGCGCGGTTCTACGACATCCCGCTGCGCTCGTCGGGGGTCTGCACGGCCAATGTGCCCGACGGTCAGGCGGTGTGGGAGACCTCCAATTCGCTGTGGGCGGCGGTGCAGTCGGGCTCGAACCTTGTCTATCACGCGGCGGGCTGGCTGGAGGGCGGGCTGATCGCCAGCCCCGAGAAATTCGTCATGGATTGCGAGGTATTGCAGATGATCCAGCGGTATTTCGACCCGGTCATCACCGCCACCACGCCCGAGGCCATCGCGCTGAGCGCCGTGGCCGAGGTGGGCGCGGGCGGGCATTATTTTGGCTGCCAGCACACGCAGGACCGCTACACGACCGCATTCTACAACCCGATCGTCAGCGACTGGCGCAACTATGAGGCCTGGGGGGCTGATGGCGCCGTGCAGACGCCCGAGCGCGCGCACAAGATCTACCGCGCGATTGTCGACAATTTCGAAGCGCCGCCGATGGACGAGGGCCTGCGCGAGAAACTGGCCGATTTCGTCTCCCGCCGCAAGGCAGAGGGCGGCGCGCCCACGGATTTCTGAATCCCGGCATCCAGGTGGCAAGCAAGGCGTTTCGAAACGCCTTGGCCGCCCGGCCCCGGCGTCGGAGTGCCCGGGGAATGTCCCACCTGGCCCGTCGCCATGGTGTCGCGCAACCGGGACGCGCGCGCCATCAAGGGGCTTCGAAGCCCCTTGTCCCGGGCTCACTCGGGATCGGCGTCCGGGCCGAAGGCCTTGAGCAATTCCTCGTCGCATTGCACCTGCTCGGCGGTCTCGGCAACGCCCGGCGCCATGCGGGGGCGCAGCGGCGGCTCCGCGTCCGGTTCCGCCGCATCCGGCGCCGGATCGGGCGGCACCCAGCCACCCGCGCCTTTCGCTGGCGGGTGCTGGTCAAAGAATACCGACATGACATGCTTCACCCCATGGGGCGAGACCGCGCGTTGATCGGCCTCGAAGAAATACCCCTTCATGAAGGGCGCGGTGATGATTTCATAGGACGGGAAATAATCGACCCCCTCATGCGCTTGCACCAGTTCCCCGGCGGCGGCGCGCAGCACGGCCTTGGACTGCGCCGTCGCCACCGCGACCTGCTGTGCGGTGGCCGTGGCCATCAGCGGCACCGGGCTGACCGTCAGGATCAGCTTGATATCCGGGTTTATCTGCCGCGCCAGCGCAAGAAACGCCTCCATATCCGCGCGGACCTCGGCCGTGGTCAGGTTGTGAAACGCGTGTTCGGCCGGGTCGAACACCCCGCCCGCCGTGCCCGGGCAGAGCGGATAGGCCGCGCCGTCCGCCCGCGACAGCCATTGCTCGGTCAGGCCCAGGGTGAAAACGAACACCTCGGCATTGCGAAACAGGCGCAGCACCCGCTCCAGATGATCTTCGCGCAGGGCCTCCATTTCGGCAACGCTGCCGAAGGGTTCGGGCTCCAGCGTCGGGCGAAAGGGATCCACGACGCCGCCATCCTTTTCCCAGTGGGACTGCACCGGGGTGAACCGCCCCAGGGCGCGCTGCAACAATTGCAGCAACTGGCGGGCGGTGTAGATGTTGCCGTAGCGCGCGGAATAGAGCCCATACCCATAGTCCTGGCGCAGCGACTGCGGCAGCCCTTCGGGCGCGGGTTCCACATCCATGTAGCGAAACCCGCGCCCGCGCAGATTGCGCCCGATATGCTGGGCAAAGCAGCTGCCGGCGGTGGCAATACGCGCCCCGTCGATGAGGAAGCGTTTGACATACCAGTCCGCCACATCCAGCGGGTGTTTGCCCGCGATGGTGGATTTCCAGAACGCTCTGGGCGGCTGCGCGCGATAGGGATGGGTCATCTGGACCTGTGTTGTTGGGCGGTCGAGTTTCAGCCGGGACGTGCGGCAGGTCAAGACTTCGAAAGCGCGCGCGCCACCGCCCAGCGCTCGATCTCGCCGATCATCAACGCCCCGAAATCGGAGTTGCCATGATGGGTGTCGGCGGGATCCTCGTTGCGAAACGCCGACAGCATGAACCCCTGCCGGTCGAAACAGGCTTCCGGCACGTCGACAACCGGCACCGCCCGCTGGGCCAGTTCGGCGCGCATCACAGCGCGGTAGGCCGCGTCCAGGCGCAGCAGGCGCAAAGGCCCCAGCCGTGGCAGGTCGCTGAAATCCCTGAAATACCCGGGCGGGGCAACAACAAACAACCGCAGATCCAGGGACAGCAGATAATCGGCAAGCGCCAAGATTTCCTGCTGATCGGCCAGCACCATTTGCCGGAACACCGCATCCGACACCAGCCGCCCCGGCCCGCCGATGCCGTGCAGGCTCAGGTCCTGCTGGCCCATCTTGCGCACAACGCGGCCCGACCAGAACGGCATGCTCAGCCCGATGGCGTCAGGTCTTGGCCCTGAGGGCGGGATCCGTGACAGGCGGCGGCGAAAGCGCGGGTTGGTGATCCTTGCGTGATCGCCGGCGGGTTGCCAGAATGGCAGCACCAGCTTGTGCGCCGCGCCCACCGGATGCACGGTGATCGACACCCCGCCGTGCAATCCGCCATCGGCGCGCAGGCGCTCCCAGCCCCGTTTCAGGGGGCCGGCGTGACTGTCACCGACGATCAGAATCCTCATGCCAGTGTCCTGCCCCGTTGCGCCCCCAGCCAGATCAAAAATGGCGGCGCGGGTCAACGCCCCGCTTCGACACCGCCGGACTCGGGCGGCGCGCTCAGGCACAGGTCCAGCAAGGTGCCGACACCCTCTGCGTCCAGCGTGTCGAATCGCGTGCACAGATCAGCCAGGGCGCGCGCGTGACCGGACCCCAGAACCGGGTCGGCGAAGCTGTGGAACTTGGCGCTGATCTCGGCCTCGGACAGGGGCGCGTCCACATCTCCGCGCGGGGTGCGTGGCGCATCCTCAAGACGCGTGCCATCGGTCAGGATCAGCGTCACCTGCGCCCAGCGTTGCGCCACGCTGCGCGCTGTCAGTTCGGGGTCGTCGATCAACCTAATGGCCCGCGACAGGCGCAGGATGTCTTGGTCCTGCAAGGTCGCGTCATTCAGCTCGTCCGGGCCGATCCGGCCCCGTTGGATCATCAGCGCCACCGGAAAGGCGATGGAATAGGCGAACTCGTCCAGGGTCCGCGGCGCGTGTCCGGCCAATCGCGTGGCGTAATGGAAGGTGCGGATTTCCGCGCCCGCCACGCGTTCTGGCGTCACGCCATGGGCCTGCATCAGATGCGCCGCGCCGTCGATCGCCGGATGCGCCCATCGGCAGCACGGATAGGCCTTGAAATGGGTGTGCTCGAGCGTCAGCCAGCGGTTGCCCAGCCCCGCCCAGAACGGTGCGGCCTGCACCCCCTCGCAGGTCAGCGCGGGCGCGCCGGTGAAACCCTCGCGCGCCAGATAGGCCGCCGTGACACCGCTGGGCGCGCCCCAGCCGACCCCGTCGCGCAGCATCGTCGGGTGGTCGATGCAGCGCATCATCGGGCTGCGCGGACCGTGGTATTCGCCGATCCCGGCGGCGTGGCGGATCTGTTCGGCGTCGCAGCGCAGGGCCCGCGCCACGGCGATCGCCACCCCCACCGCCGTCCAGGCGCCCGAGGTGTGATAATCGGCGCAGGTCGCGTGCTGCACCTGCCCCGCGCGGTAGCTGGTCTCATAGGCCAGTGCCAGCCAGAGTGCCAAATCCGCACCCGTCACCGCCTGCCCGCCCGCGCGCATCGCATCGGCCACGGCCAGTACCGCCGGGAACACAGCAGACCCGGCATGGCCCTTGTTC
>CAJQNQ010000256.1 GCA_905479725.1 uncultured Paracoccaceae bacterium
CAAGACAGCGATGCCCTGGCCTTTCTGAAGGCCGAGGGGGTGGAGATCCTGCCGCCCGGCGCGCTGGACTTGGCCGGGTTTCGCGGGGCTTGCGCCGGGATCCTGGATCGCGAGCGCGCCCTTCTTTCGGTCGAACTGGTCAGGGCCTATCTGGGGCGTTGAACGGCCCCGCCACAGCGCGCGCCGGCCTCAGCGTGCGCACCGGCGATGGGCCGCACCGTGACGGCGTCGCGCGGCTTCCGTGACGCTCGATTTTTCCGGGCGCCGACAGCGTGGCGGGCCGCAAAGCTTGCGAACAGCGCTCATGGCTGCATTGTTCCGGCCGCAAACCCCCTACGCGACCTGGGGCGAGCCATCCCTTCACAGAAACAGTCCTGCCGGCCGGAAACAGAAACGCAAGGCTCCGACCGTCGATCAGGTCAAGGTCGACATTCTTCTCGACGATCACGGCACTTTTCGAAAGAGACGGCGAAGGACAACGGCCCAGATCGAGCGGCGTGTTTTCCGCGATTCAATCGCGCGTGCGGCCTTGAAGTCGAACGGTCCAGCGCGGTGCGGATCGCTGTGATCGCGAAATATATGTGGGTAGCGCAAGCGCAGTTCGATGTCATTGAAGTTCATGGTCCTGGTCTCCTGCATGGGGTCTGCGGTCAGATTAGCCTCGCCAAGACCACGAAACTTCGCTAAACACCGAAGTATGCCAACGTCGAACCAGATTGCTGCGGTCGCGGCTGCCATGGGAGATCCCGCGCGGATCAATATGCTGATGTCGCTGCGCTTTGACGGAGTGCTTTCGGCGACAGAACTTTCGGCCGTGGCCAATATCGCTCCGAGCACGGCAAGCGAACACCTCGCAAAGCTGATGGCATCGGGCCTTGTCGCGCGACAGAAATCGGGGAGACACAGGCTCTACTCACTGACCGATGGTGATGTGTGCGATTTAGTAGATGGTCTCGCCGCGCTGGCCGAAAGACATGCGGCGATTGCGAGCGCCCGGTCCTCGTTTCCGCAAGCCTTGTTGCACTCACGCCTATGCTTGGACCATTTGGGCGGGAGGCTGGGATACCTCACCACAAATGCGCTGTTTGCGCGCAATCTGCTACATCATAGCGCCACAGGCCCTGAGATTACCCAAGAGGGCGCCGCATGGTTGAACGACCTGGGGATCGACGCAAATGCACATTTGGACAACGTGCGCTGTCCGCTTCGGCTGTGCCACGACTGGTCGGAAAAGGCCTATCATCTTGGTGGCGGCATTGCCGCTGCAATCCTGTCGGCGTTTCGGCAGCGCGACTGGATTCGCGTGAAGCGTGGCGAGATTGTCATTTTTTTGACGCCCAAAGGCGTCACGGCCCTACGCGCGGAGCTCGGTCTTGATATACGGCAGAGCGGTGACGAGGTTCGAACTTGAACTGCGCCCTATACGGCTGCAGCCCTTCGACCCAAACGCTGCGCAAGGAAAAAGATAGCTGCCGTTCGTCTGCCTTCGATCTACGGCTAGCCGTTTGGAGCCGACCAACCAGTGGGCCATCGCCATCAGATTTTTGGACAATGAACGGTCACCGGGTGCGTCTGGCATAGGTGGCCGATTCTGGTTTCACCGCGTCTGGCCCGTCAAAGGACCGTTGCGCGGACCAGGCGGACGAGCCCCGACTATTGGAACTTCTCGCTGCCGTCAGACTCCGTTTCCAGTCTGGCAAGATTGCTTTCGGCCAACGTTCCCGTCGCGTCAATCTTCCGAGGTCAGAATGTTGTGCCTGGCTCAAACCAGACACACCCGTGCCGCCAGTTCGTCGATCAGCACGCGCTTGTTCTCGGAATAATCGACCGGCAGTTCGACCAGATGCACGCCGCCCGCCTTGAAGCACCGGTCCAGCAGCGGCCCGAAATCCTCGACCCCGGTCACGCGGTGGCCGGTGGCGCCGTAACTGTTGGCATAGGCGACGAAATCGGGGTTGCCGAAACTCAGCCCCCAGTCCTCGAACCCGTCAATCGCCTGCTTCCAGCGGATCATGCCATAGGAATCGTCGCGCAGCACCAGCACCACAAGGTTCAGCCCCAGCCGCACCGCCGTTTCCATTTCCTGCGAATTCATCATGAACCCGCCATCGCCGCACACCGCCATGACACGCTTTTCGGGGTTCAGGATGCTGGCCATCATCGCTGCGGGCAAACCGGCGCCCATGGTCGCCAGCGCATTGTCCAGCAGGACCGTATTGGGCCCGAGTGCGGGATAATTCCGGGCGAACCAGATCTTGTACATGCCGTTGTCCAGCGCGATGATCCCGTCATCGGGCATCGCCTTTCGCACATCGGCGACCAGGCGCTGCGGCACCATCGGAAAGCGCGGATCGTCGGCGTTTTCGCCGATATGGCCCTGAACATGCGCGCGGATCCGCTGATAATAGGACATGTCCTCGGCCGGCAGCGGGTTGATGTTTTCGCGCAACCAATCAAACGTCGCACCGATATCGCCCACCAGTTCAAGCTGCGGAAAGTAGACGCGGTCCACTGCGGCGGGGCTGAAATTGACGTGGATTACCTTCGTGCCGCCGTGTTCCATGAAGAAGGGCGGTTTTTCGACGACATCGTGCCCGGCGTTGATGATGAGATCGGCGTGATCGATGGCGCAATGGATGTAGTCGCCGGATGAAAGCGCGGTGGTGCCGATGAAATTCGGATGCGCCTCGCTTATGACGCCCTTGCCCATCTGCGTGCTGAACGCCGAAATACCGGTCGCATCGACAAATTTTCGCAGCGCGGCGATGGCATGGCGGCGGTTCGCCCCGGCCCCGACCAGCAACAGCGGGTGCCGGGCCTGACGGATCATCTGAATTGCCGATTGCAGGGCTGCCGCGCCGCTCTCGGGCGTCTGGCAGGGTTTGACCGCGAACAGGGGATCGTCGTTCGTCGTCTCGGCGGCGATGTCTTCGGGCAATTCCAGATGCACGGCGCCGGGGCGCTCTTGCTCGGCGATCCTGAACGCCTCGCGCACCAGGGCCGGGATGGACCCGGCGCTGACGATCTGGCGGGTGAATTTGGTCAGCGGGCGCATCATGTCGACCACATCGACGATCTGGAACCGGCCCTGCTTGCTGGTCTTGATCGGCTTCTGACCGGTAATCATCAACAGTGGCATCGCGCCGAGCTGGGCATAGGCGGCGGCGGTCACCAGATTGGTCGCGCCGGGCCCCAAGGTCGCCAGACAGACGCCGGGCTTGCCGGTCAGCCGCCCGAAGGTGGCGGCCATGAAGCCCGCCGCCTGTTCATGCCGGGTCAGCACGAAGCGGATGGACGAACGGCTGAGCGAGTCGAGGAAGTCTAGGTTTTCCTCGCCCGGCACGCCGAAAACATGGGTAACCCCCTCGTTTTCAAGCGCCTTCACAAACAGATCCGAAGCCTTGACGATCATGAATTCCCCTTCTTGCGGCTGCTGCCGGCCCAGGTGACCGGTTCCTGGGTGGACGTTTGTCTACCGACTGGCATTACAGGGCCCGCCCCTGGAACCGGTCCTGTTCGCCCATATGTGACCGTGATCCGGTCCGAATGGAAGGATGTTCAAGACATCGGCGCGCCCGTCATGGCCGGGTGGCCCGCGTGCGCATCCCGGCACAGCGCGGCAAGAGCTTCGGCCGCGATCGCAAAGGATTTTCGCCGCGCCACCGGGTCGTGGATCATGCCGGTAATCATCACCTCGTCAGGCTGATAGGTGTCGATCAGGGCGCTCAGCTTCGCCCTGACCGATGCCGGCGAGCCGGTCGCGGAGAACGACAGCGCCTGGTTGACCTGCGACAGAACCTGCGCCGGAACCTCGGCTGCGAGGTCGTCAACCGGGCGGGGCAGTTTCCCGGGCTGGCCGCTGCGCAGCCGGGCGAAGGCCAGCAGTTGCGACGTACGCAGGTATTGCG
>CAJQNQ010000257.1 GCA_905479725.1 uncultured Paracoccaceae bacterium
CCGTCATCATCTTGCAACAGATAGGTCCGGTTGCCGTGCAGCACGCCCGGGCGCCCGCCGGTCAGCGATGCGCAGTGTTCCATCTTGTCATCGACACCCTTGCCGCCGGCCTCGACGCCGATGATACGCACGGAGGGATCATCCAGGAACGGATAGAACAGCCCCATCGCGTTTGATCCGCCGCCAATCGCCGCGATGACGGTGTCGGGCAGACGCCCTTCCCCCTCCTGATCGGCCAGTTGCCAGCGGACTTCCTTGCCGATGATCGCCTGAAAATCGCGCACCATGGCCGGATAGGGGTGCGGCCCGGCCACCGTGCCGATGCAATAGAACGTGTCGCGCACATTGGTGACCCAGTCGCGCAAGGCGTCGTTCATCGCGTCCTTCAACGTGCCGCGCCCGCTGGTCACGGGCACCACTTCGGCCCCCAGAAGGCGCATGCGGAATACGTTGGGCGCCTGACGCTCGACATCATGCGCGCCCATGTAGACGACGCATTTCAGGCCGAACTTGGCGCAGACGGTCGCCGTGGCAACGCCGTGCTGCCCGGCCCCGGTTTCGGCGATGATCCGGGTCTTGCCCATGCGGCGCGCAAGAATGATCTGGCCCAGCACGTTGTTGATCTTGTGCGCGCCGGTGTGGTTCAACTCGTCGCGCTTGAGGTAGATCTTCGCGCCGCCCAAGTGTTCTGTCATGCGTTGCGCGTAATAGAGCGGCGACGGGCGGCCGACATAATGGGTCCACAGATCGTCCATCTCGGCCCAGAAACTGTCATCGGTCTTGGCGTGGTTGTACTGCGCCTCAAGATCCAGGATCAGCGGCATCAGTGTCTCAGAAACGAACCGCCCGCCGAAAATGCCGAACCGGCCAGTTTCGTCCGGGCCGGACATGAAGGAATTGATAAGGTCTTCGGCCATCTGACGCCCCCTCGAATGTGTTTGCCCTGTCCTAGAACGCGCACGCCGCAAGGGCAAGCACAGCGGCTGGCTTGCAGCCCTTGGCAGAAGGGTGCCGAGGGACAAGGCCGTTCGAACGGCCTTGGGCGCCCGGTTGTTCCCGCCTGCCTTTGATCTGGCGACAGGGTGACCCGCGCGGAGGCCGCAGGCCCCGCGGCACAAGGGCCTTCGAAGGCCCTTGCCCCTGCGCTAAACAATGCGGCGGATGGGGGTATTGTTGCAAAAGATCACGAAATGATCGCCGTTCTCGACCGCCTGGAACCCGCGCAGACGCAGCGCGCGCTCAAATCCGGCGCGCCCGACCAGACGCTCGACATCGCGCACCTTGCGCTTGACGACCCCGCCCTGCCGGGCCGCCTGCGAGGCGAAGATCTGGGCCAGCCATATTTCGGGTGACAGATGGTCAGGCAGCGCGTTCATCCGCCAATCTGACCAAAGGATGGTTAGGATAGGGTAAATGCGAACCGGCCTATCGGCACCAAAGCCCATCGAACGCGGCCAGGCACTGGCGCGCTTGGAGCCCGGGCGCGCGGGCGTTCACCACGGCGACCAACAGGTAGTCCTTGTATTCCAGCGACACCGCCCCTTCCAACACGCGCGCACATTGCGTGGGCGATATCTGGCACGCCGCGAGAAGCGCCTGCGCCGCGCCACCATCGGCCGAGACGATCGATCCATCCTCGATCTGCGTCACCAGGCGCTGCTGAAACAGCAGACGCACGTCTTCGGTCGACGGTTTGGTGGCGAAGGCTGCGCCAGCCCCGGCGATGGCGCCATAGAAAACGAGCTTGCTCAGAATGCCCATCGTCCCCCCCTAAGCCAAGGCCGCACAAAAACGCCGGATCAGATCGGGATCCTTGTCGCCCGGCGCGCGCTCTACCCCGGACGAGACATCGACCTGGGTCGCGCCGGTCAGGGCCACGGCATCGGCCACCGTGCCCGGCGTCAGCCCCCCGGCCAGCATCCAGGGCACCGGCCAGCGCCGCCCGGCAATCAGCCGCCAGTCAAAGGCCAACCCGTTGCCGCCCGGCAGCGCGGCGTCGCGGGGTGGCTTGGCATCGACCAGCAGCATGTCGGCATGGCGCCCATAGTCGGTCAGGCGGGGCAAATCGTCGGCATCGGCCACGCCGACTGCCTTGATGAGCGGCAGCCCGTAGCGCGCGCGCAGCTCGGCCATGCGTTCGGGGCTTTCGGACCCGTGCAATTGCAGGAAATCCAGCGGGGTTACGGCCAGAACGGCGTCGAAAAACGCGTCTCCGGCGTCCACGAACAGCCCCACGCGCGCCAGGCCCGGCGGCGCGGCCAGCGCGATGGCGCGCGCCTGTTCAGGCGTCACGCAGCGCGGCGATCTGGCAAAGAACACCAGCCCGGAATAGGCCGCACCCGCAGCCGCAACGGCGTCCATGTCAGAGGGACGGGTCAGACCGCAGATCTTGACCCGCGTCTTTCCAGAGCTCATCGGGGCGTGTCCGCCTCGTCGAGGATCGCCAGCACCTGGTCGCGTGGTTGCGACGGTTTCGCGGCCTGCATCGGCGCCGGATGCGTCTCACGCAATGCCGTCACCTCACGGCGCAGCCGCGCGGCCTCGGCCCGGTGGTTGTGTTCGCGCACCCATTCCCAGATCAGGCCCAGAATCAGCCCCAGGCCAATGGCACCGACCACCACCGCAAACAGCGGCAAGGTCACGGAATACCCAAACCCCAGGAACGCGGTCACGGTGTCGGGCCACAGGGCCAGTGTGACGGGCGCGCGATTGGCCAGGGCCAGGGTCACGCTGAACAACAGGAC
>CAJQNQ010000258.1 GCA_905479725.1 uncultured Paracoccaceae bacterium
GAGGCCTTCACGGCCACCCAAAGCGCCTATGCCGCCGAGTTCCGAAACCCGCGCCGGGGCCTGTTCGACAGCTTTGTCAACGGGTTGAACCGGATGCCCCGGCCCATGCTGGCGCTTGGCACGCTTGGCCTGTTTGTCTACGCGATGGCCGATCCGGACGGGTTTGTGGTGCGCATGCGCGGGCTGGCCGAAGTGCCCGAGCCGCTTTGGTGGCTGCTGGGCGCGGTGGTGGCGTTCTATTTCGGCGCGCGCGAGACGTATTACATGCGTGAACGCACCGGGGTGGCGCGCGCGCCGGAGATGCCGCAAGACAGCGCCGTGCCCGCATCCGGTGCCGACGCGGGCACGCCGTCCAATCCGGCGCTTCAGGCCTGGCGCGACGCAATGGACGACCCCAACCGCGAGCGCGGCTGAGGCCGTCCCTCGGGGCGTTGACACCAATCCCCGAAGGCTGCGCGCCGGTGTCGCAGGGCAAGGCGCCGGAAGTTCTTTGACGGCGCAGTTTCAGCCGCTATATGCTGCGCGCATGATAGTAGAACTCGGACATTTCGCGCTGATCCTCGCCTTCATGGTGGCGATCTTGCAGACAATCGTGCCGCTGGTCGGCGCGCACAAGAACTGGACCGACTGGATGGCTGCGGCCAACCCGTTGGCAACATTGCAATTCGTGCTGATCGCCTTGTCGTTCGGAGCGCTGACCTATGCCTTCGTGGTGTCGGATTTCTCCGTCGCGCTGGTGGTCAACAACTCGCATTCTCTCAAGCCGCTGCTCTACAAGATCACCGGCGTCTGGGGGAATCACGAGGGATCCCTGCTGATGTGGATCATGATCCTGGCGCTGTTCGGGGCCTGTGCCGCGTGGTTCGGGGGCAATCTGCCCGCCACGCTTCAGGCGCGCGTGCTGGGTGTTCAAGGGTCCGTCGGCGTCGCGTTCATCGCGTTCACCCTCTTCACCTCGAACCCGTTCCTGCGCTCGGAAGTGCCGCCGTTCAATGGCGGCGACCTGAACCCCTTGCTGCAGGACCCCGGTTTGGCCCTGCATCCGCCGTTCCTGTATCTGGGCTATGTGGGCTTGAGCATGGCGTTCAGCTTTGCCGTGGCCGCGCTGATCGAGGGCAAGGTGGATGCGGCCTGGGGGCGCTGGGTGCGTCCCTGGACGCTGGCTGCCTGGGTTTTCCTGACCATCGGCATCGGGCTGGGCTCGTGGTGGGCCTATTACGAGCTTGGCTGGGGCGGTTTCTGGTTCTGGGACCCGGTCGAAAACGCCAGCTTCATGCCCTGGCTGTTCGCCACGGCGCTGCTGCACTCGGCCATCGTCGTCGAAAAACGCGAGACCTTGAAAGCCTGGACAATCTTGCTGGCCATCACCGGCTTCGGGTTTTCCTTGATGGGCACGTTCATCGTGCGGTCTGGGTTGCTCACCTCGGTGCATGCCTTCGCCGCAGACCCCGAACGTGGCATTTTCCTGTTGCTGATCTTCGCGGTGTTCATTGGCGGATCGCTGACACTGTTCGCGATGCGCAGCGGGGCGCTGGAGGCCAAGGGCGTGTTCGGGCTGGTCAGCCGGGAATCCGCGCTGGTGCTGAACAATATCTTGCTGGCGGTCGGTGCGTTGGTCGTGTTCGTCGGCACCATGTGGCCGCTGTTGTCCGAGCTGGCCTTCGGACGGGTGTTGTCGGTCGGTCCGCCGTTCTTCGACGCCTCGTTCACGCCTTTCTGGGTGGCGCTTCTTGTCCTGCTGCCGGTCGGTGCCATTCTGCCGTGGAAACGCGGGAATGTGGGACGGGCGCTGCGCAGCTTGTCGGGTGTCATCGTGTTGGCGGTGGCCTTGGGGGCGCTGACCTGGACGCTGCAAACCGGCGAGAGCATTATCGCCCCGATCGGCGCGGTTCTGGGCATCTGGCTGTTCGTCGGCGCGCTGGCCGATTTGTGGATGCGCACCGGGCGTCAGAGTATTGGCCACCGGTTGCGCCGCCTGACCCGGCTGCCGCGCGCGGACTGGGGCAAGGCGGTGTCGCATGGCGGGCTGGGCGTGACCGCGTTCGCCGTCTCGGTGCTGCTGGGCTGGTCGAGCGAGGATATCCGCGTGGCGCAGATCGGCGAAAGCTTCTTGCATGAGGGCTATACCCTGACGCTGACGGATGTGCGGCGCGAGCAGGGGCCGAACTACTTCACCGACATGGCGATCATCGACGTGTCCCGGGAAGGCGAATTCGTGGCGCAGATGACCACCGAAAAGCGGGTTTATCCGGCCGCCGGGATGCCGACCACCGAGGCAGGCATCGATTCCAGTTTCTGGCGTGATATCTACATCGCGCTGGGGGATCCGCAGGACGATGGCGGATGGGTGCTGCGCACCTATGTCAAGCCTTTGGCCGGATGGTTGTGGGGCGGGCTTCTGATGATGGCGTTTGGCGGCCTGATCTCGCTGAGCGATCGCCGTTACCGGATCGCGGCGGGGGCCCGCAAAGCCCCCCCGGCGACCGCACCGGCGGAGTGACGCGGATGCTGCGCGGTGTTATCCTTGCCCTGACGATGGTGCTGGCGGCTCCGCTGCTGGCACCACTGTTCGCGGGTCCAGCCCATGCCGTTCTGCCAGACGAGGTCCTTGACGATCCCGTGCTGGAGGCGCGCGCGCGCGAGATCACGAAAGATCTGCGCTGCGTGGTGTGTCGCAATGAAAACGTCGACTCGTCGGATGCCGATGTCGCGCGGGACATCCGCTTGATGGTGCGCGAGCGGCTGGTGGCGGGGGACTCCGATGAAGAGGCCATCCAGTATATGGTGGATCGGTTCGGCGAGTTCATCTTGTTGAATCCGCGCGCCTCGGGCAGCAATCTGGTGCTGTGGCTGGCGGCGCCCTTCCTGCTTCTTGCGGGATTGGGTATTGCCATCATGGCGCTGCGCCAGCGCCGCGCGGCCAATGCGCCATTGACCGCTGAGGAAGAGCTGCGGCTCCGGCAGATCCTGGAAGACTGAAAGAACTCCGGGGACGGGGCCAAGTGACGCAAGGTTGTGGCTTTGCCCTGGCCGGGTGGTGTGGCTAGACTTGGCCTTCCACCCGGCGCAAGGACATCACCATGATCTACACCACCCTGAACGTGACCGAAGACAACGGCATTGGCCTGATCGTCTTGAACCGGCCGACGCTGATGAATGCCCTGAACGCGCAGATGCGGGCCGAAATCACGGCGGCGGTGCGCGATCTGGGCGCGCGGTTGCGTGTCGTCGTGCTGACCGGCGAGGGGCGGGCGTTCTGCTCGGGCCAGGATCTGGGGGACGGGGTGTCGGTCGACGAGATCGACATGGGCCGCACCCTGCGCGAGGAATACGAACCCATGCTGCGGGCGATCTACGACTGCCCGGTGCCGGTGATTTCGGCGGTCAACGGGGCCGCTGCGGGAGCTGGCGCCAACCTGGCACTGGCCGCGGACGTGGTGATCGCCGCGCAATCGGCGGCATTTTTGCAGGCCTTCGCGCGCATCGGGCTGAT
>CAJQNQ010000259.1 GCA_905479725.1 uncultured Paracoccaceae bacterium
AAAATATCCCGGAGTGAATGGGCCGCAGGCCCAGAGAGGCAGCGCCTCTCCATCGCAATCAAAACAACAAGCGCGCCCGGCAGGGCGCGCTTTCCGCTGGATAGCTCAGCGGGTCAGGCCCGCTATCCGGGCAGGCCGGAAAAACTCAGTAGCTGCGGATCAATCCTACCAACCGGCCCTGAACCTTGACCTGATCGTCCCGCAGCATCCGCGTTTCATAGGCCGGGTTGGCCGCCTCCAGCGCGATCATGCCGCGCATCCGGCGAAACCGTTTCAGCGTCGCTTCATGATCCTCGACCAGGGCCACGACAATATCCCCGTTATCCGCCGTCGTCTGTTCGCGGATCACCACGATGTCGCCGTCATTGATCCCCGCCTCGATCATCGAATCGCCTTTGACCTCCAGCGCGTAATGATGCCCCTTGCCGGACAGCATGGAGCCGGGCACGGACACATGGTCCGCCACTTCCGAAATCGCCTCGATCGGCGTGCCCGCGGCGATGCGGCCCATGATCGGCAGGGATAGCGCATGAACCTCGCGGACCGGCAGGGCGTTGGCCACGCGGCCCGGCTTTTGTGGCGCATCACCGTCGATCACCCGTGGAACATGGCGCGATTGGGCGCTGTCGGGCATGCGCACCACCTCGATGGCGCGGGCGCGGTGCGCCAGCCGGCGGATGAAGCCACGCTCTTCCAGGGCAGTGATCAGCCGGTGAATCCCCGACTTCGAACGCAGGTTCAGCGCGTCCTTCATTTCATCGAAAGACGGCGGCACACCATCGCGCCGCATGCGGGCGTCGATCAGTTCCAACAGTTCAAGCTGCTTGCGGGTCAGCATGGGCACCCTCCTCAGGATGGACCGTATTGGTTCACCCTAGGTTCTATGCCTGTTCTCAAAACCTGTCAACCGTGCGATGCGGACTCATATCTGGATATACCGCACCGGGTGGCCCGCCGGGCGCGCGGGGTCGCCGATCGGGCGGATCAGCAGCGCATCCGATGACGCAAGAACCCCCACCAGCGCGCTGTCCTGCCGGCTGACCGCGCGAATGCGCCCCTCGGGCTCCAGCACCGCGCGCATGTAATGCGTGCGCGGGCCATTGGCCGCGACCGGTTCGGACAGGACCGCGCCATGGGTTGGCGCGGGCCATGCGCCCAGCCCCTGCAAAGCGCGCAGGGCAGGCAGCAAAAACAGATGGGCGCAGACCAGCGCCGATACCGGGTTGCCCGGCAGCCCGACCATCAGCGCATCGAACAGGCGGCCGGCCATCAGCGGTTTGCCGGGCCGCATGGCGATCTTGTAGAAGGCACGTTCCGCGCCCAGCGCCTGCGTGACCGGCGCGACCAGGTCGTGATCGCCGACCGAGGCCCCGCCCAGCGTGACGATCACATCACAGCCGCGCGCCATTTTCAGCACGGTGGTCAGTTGTTCCACGCTGTCGCGGGCGATGGGCAAAACGCGCACCTCGGCCCCTTCGGCTTCGATCATCGCCTTCAGCGCGAACGCCGACGAAGCGACGATCTGGTCCGGCCCCGGATCCTCGCCCGGCATCACCAGTTCGTCCCCGGTGGCGATCAGCGCCACGACGGGGCGGCGATAGACCGGCAGGTCCGGCAGGTTCATCGAGGCCAGCAACCCCAGATCAACCGGCCGCAACCGGCGCGGCGCGCTGACCGCGTCCCCGGCCCTGAAATCATTGCCGGCGGGGCGGATATTGGCCCCTTTTCCCAGCGTTGGCAGCAGCGTGATGGTATCGCCGTCGCGCCTCACATCTTCCTGGATGACCACATGATCCACGCCTTTCGGGATCGGCGCACCGGTGAAGATGCGCAGCGCCTGCCCCGCGCCCACCGAATCACCGAAGGCATTGCCTGCCCCCGCTTCGCCGATCACCTCAAAGCTTTGCCCTGGTTGCACCGGCCCCTTGACCGCGTAGCCGTCCATCGCCGAGCCATCGAACGGCGGCTGATCGCGCCGCGCCGTCACCGGGGCCGCCAACACCCGCCCCGACGCCTGCGCCAGTGGCACGGTTTCGATGCCGGTGGGCGTGCACAGCGCAAAGATCCGGCTCAGAGCGTCCTCAACGGGGATCATGGGCATCGTCCTTTTCGATCTGAGCGGCTTCCCACTCGGCATAGGTCTGGCCGGTTTCGGTGTGGATCCAGGCAGAACGGCCGTAGGCGCCAACGCCGCCGGCGATTGCCCCCGCCGCTGTGGCGCTGGAGAACGCGTAATCCTGTGTCAATTCACCGACCGAACCGCGCGGAACGATCAGTTCCCTTTCCCGCAGTTCATCGTGCAGACGTTGATATGTCCTATCATACTTTCGATCACCTGCCCAAGCCAGCCGGACGGTGGAACCTGCTTGCATGATCCACTCGCCGTCCAATAACTTCGCTGTTGCTTCGATCCCCTGTTTGGGTAGGCGGAAAATGAACATCGCCACTTCACGCGACGCTTGCGCGGCAGTCTCAAGTGGATTGGTCGCCACCCGCTTCCGGCTCAAAAACGCATCCACACGGATCGCGGGCAGCACCATCATCAGCGTGTCCAGAAACGACTCCATGCTGGCCGTCGCGGCCTCGGACAGGCTGCTGCGGGGCGGCGTGTTGCCGTTTTCCAGCGCAATCGCGCCGACATCGCGGGCGATTTCGACCAGCCGGGCCTCCAGATACTTCACATGCGCCTTGTGCAGCGCGTCGCCGGTGGTGGTGATCAGGATCACCTGCTCCCACCACTCCTTGGCCTTGACGTGGTCGCGCAGGCGCGAACCGATATCCTCGGCCTCGCCAACATACAGCCGAGCGCGCCCGTCGACCTCGCCCAGCAGCAGATAGACCCCGGTGCGCCGCGCCTCATCGCGCCCCAGCGCCTCGCGGATCTGGGTGCGGGGCGCGCGCAGGACGTGGCCGGTCCAGTTGAACACCTCGGCGGTCAGCATCCCGTCGGGGCGGCCGTCGATGAAGTAGAGTTCCAGCGACCGGCCCGCGGCGTTCATCCCTGCCCCCGCTCATAGGTGCCGGATTTGCCGCCTTCCTTGCGCAAGACCGCGATGCCGTCGATCTCCATGCCCTTTTCCACGGCCTTGAGCATGTCATAGACCGTCAAGGCGGCAACGGACGCCGCCGTCAGCGCCTCCATCTCCACACCGGTCTGGCCGGTGGTGCGCACCTCGGCGGTGATGCGCACGCCGGGCAAGTCAGGATCAGGGAGCAGATCCACGGCAACCTTGGTGATCGGCAAGGGGTGGCACAGCGGGATCAGTTCGCTGGTGCGCTTGGCCGCCATGATCCCCGCCAGTCGCGCCACACCCAGCACATCGCCCTTCTTGGCGGTGCCCGCCAGCACATGCGCCAGGGTCTGCGGTGTCATCACCACATGCGCGCAGGCGCTGGCGGTGCGGGCGGTCACGGGCTTGCTGCCGACATCGACCATCACCGCGCGGCCTTCGGCGTCGAAATGGGTCAGCCCAGTCTTGTCGTCGCCAGTCTTGTCGTCGCCGGTCTTGTCGTCGCCGGTCTTGTCGTCGCCGCTCATGCCGGCACCGGATCGGCCAGCAGGGCGCGGGTCGCCTTGGCCACATCGCCTTGCCGCATCAGGCTTTCACCAATCAGGAACGTGCGCGCGCCGCATCCGGCCATGTCGGCCAGATCTTGGGGCGTGAACAGCCCGCTTTCACAAACCAGAAGCCGGTCCTTTGGAACCCTTGGGGCCAGGCTGCGGGTGGTGTCCAGCGTCGTTTCAAAAGTGTTCAGGTTGCGGTTGTTGATCCCCACCAGCGGCGATTTCAAGGCCAGCGCGCGGTCCAGTTCGGCCCCGTCATGCACCTCGATCAGCGCGTCCATGCCCCAATGAAAAGCCGCGTCCTCCAGTTCGGCGGCCTGCGCGTCGGAAACCGAGGCCAGGATAATCAGGATGCAATCCGCACCCCAGGCGCGGGCCTCGGCCACCTGATAGGTGTCATACATGAAATCCTTGCGCAGGCAGGGCAGGGACACGGCGGCGCGGGCCTGTTTCAGAAACGCCGGCGCGCCCTGAAAGCTGGGCGTGTCGGTCAGCACCGACAGGCAGGTGGCGCCGCCGAGTTCATAAGCGCGGGCCAGCGCGGGCGGATCGAAATCTGCGCGGATCAACCCCTTG
>CAJQNQ010000260.1 GCA_905479725.1 uncultured Paracoccaceae bacterium
GCGCGCTGGACTGGCACCATTTCCCCGATGGCGAAAGCCTGGTCACGCTGCCCGGCGATCTGGACGGGGCGGATGTGGCGCTGCTGGCCAGCCTGCGCGACCCCGACCACCTGGCGCTGCCTTTGCGCTTTGCCGCCGCGACGGCGCGCGAGTTAGGCGCGCGCCGGGTCGGATTGATCGCGCCGTATCTTGGCTACATGCGCCAGGATCGCCGGTTCAAGCCCGGTCAGGCGGTCACCGCGCCGCTGTTCGCGCAATTCCTGGGCGAAAGCTTCGATTGGCTGGTCACCGTGGATCCGCATCTGCACCGCATCGCGCGGCTTGGCGATGTCTTTGCGATGCCGGCGGTTCGCGCCGTGTCCGCGCCCGTTCTGGCCGACTGGATCCGCACCCATGTTCCCGATGCCGTTCTGCTGGGGCCTGACAGCGAAAGCCAGCAATGGGTGGCCGAAGTGGCGCGGCTGGCCGGGCGGCCCCACGAGGTGCTGCGCAAGATCCGCTCGGGTGATCGCAATGTCGATGTCAGCGTGCCGCATGGCGCGACCCTGCGCGCGGGCACGCCGGTGATCCTGGACGACATCGCGTCATCGGGCGGCACGATGGCGCGCGCGGTCGAGCGTTTGCTGGACGCCGGAACCGCCGCGCCTGTCTGCTTGGTGATCCACGCGGTCTTTGCCGACGGCGCGCAGGAATCCATCCTTGCCGCCGGTGCCGCAAGGATCATCAGCACCGACACCATCCCCCATCCCTCGAATGCCATCAAGGTGGCGGGCCTTCTGGCCGAGGCAACGCGGCCATTTTTTTCCGGCCCCGCCGGGCCCTGACGGGCCCGCGCTGATCCTGTGCCCATTCTTGCGCAAAATCAGGCGCGTGCATGTTTGCCCTTACACAACACCTCCGTTTGGCTATAGTCGCCCATAGCGCGCGAACAAAAACAAGACATGGAGGTTTCAATGAGAGTATCAGCATTATTACTTGCGACGGCGACCACGGTTTTCGGCATTCTGCCGGCAGGGGCCGATAGCAACGGGATGGACATGTCCGGCGCAACGACAAGCGGACTTTTCCTTCCACCGATGAATGCCGCCGAAGGACGCCTGCTGTTCGCCTCGAAAGGGTGCGTCGTTTGCCATTCGATCAATGGTGTCGGAGGCGAGGATGCCCCGCCGCTGGACGCCGAATTCATGGATCTGCCGATGAACCCCTTCGATTTCGCCGCCCGCATGTGGCGCGGGGCGGAAACGATGGTGGAATTGCAGCGCGACGAACTGGGCGACGTGATCTATCTGGAGGGTGATGAACTGGCTTCGATCATCGCTTTCGTGCATGACGCGGAAGAGCAGGCCAGGTTTTCGGCGGCGGACATTCCCGAAGAGATCGAAGCCATGATGGGCCATACCGAAGAGGAAAGCCCGGATGGCGACACCGATGACGACCATGACTGAGGCGCCGCGCCGGTGAGGCCCGGTATCGGCTAAAGACCCCCCGCCGCGCAGGCCCAGGCTTCGCGCGGCGGGCATTGGTGCCATGGGCGGCGGTCAGGATGCGCAGGTTTCGCAAAGGCGCCCCGCTGGCGGCCGCGCATGCGCCCAGCCCCGTTCCTGGGGCGTGTTTGTCCAGACTGATCGAAACCGCAGGGGGCAGGAAATGAAAACTGCGCGCAGCCTGTCGCGGCTTTTGGTGATTCTGGCCAGCCTGTTGCCAGACCTTCTGGCGCTGCGTCGGTTTGACCCGGACAGCGGCCACACAGACGCACCGGCCCGGCTTGCTCGAAAACTCGTGTCGCTTGGGCCGTTATTCGTGAAACTGGGGCAAATCCTCAGCACGCGCCCCGATCTATTGCCAAAGGCCTATGTCACGCGGCTTGCCGCCTTGCAGGAGCGCGCGCCCCAGATCGACTTCGAAACCGTTCGCACGGTGATCGAGACAGAATTGGGCCGTCCGCTGGATACTGCATTTGCCAGCTTCGAACCCACGCCGGTCGCCGCCGCCTCGCTGGCGCAGGTGCACAAGGCAAGCCTGGCTGACGGCACCCCCGTTGCGGTCAAGGTTCAGCGGCCGGGGCTGCAGGCTCTGTTCGTCCGTGATCTGGACGCGCTGGGCCTTGGGCTGCGTTTCCTGCGCCTGCTGGCGCCCCGCCGGATTCGCCGGACCAATCTGCCCGCCTTTCTGGAGGAATTCCGGCGCTATTCCCTGGGAGAACTGGATTTCCGCGCCGAGGCCCGCGTCATGGAACGGTTCCGCGCAAACCTTGCCGGAAAAGATGGCGTGCGCGTTCCGAAGACATTTCCCGACCACGCGTCGGCGCGGGTGCTGACAATGGACTGGGTCGAGGGAATGCGACTGTCCGAAGCAACGGCCACCTTGTCTGGGCAAGCCCGCTCCAGACTGGTCGACAGGCTGATGTCCGTGTTGCTGGGGATGTTCATCTCGGACGGCCTGTTTCACGCCGACCTGCATCCCGGCAATATCGTTTTTCATTCCGACGGCAGTTTCACGCTGCTCGATTTCGGCATGTTTGGCGAACTTGACGCGGCAGAGCGCGACCGCTTCGTGCTGTATTGGATAGCCGTGGCGCAGCGCCAGACCCGGCGCGCCTATTTTCATTTCAGCCAGCAGACCAGGCCGTTGCCGGGCGCGGATCATGGCTTGTTCCGCCAAAGTTTCGACGATCTTGCGGCGCGGTGGTATGCGATGCCCTCGCGCCAGGCCAGCCTTGCACGAACCTATCTTTCGATGATGGGCGCGGGGTATCGCGCCGGTTTCGTCTTTCCCGCCTCGCTCATGCTGCATGCCAAGGCCCTGACAACAGCCGAGGCCCTGTTGTTCGCGCTGGCGCCGGACGCGCGGTTTGACGACCTGTCCCGCCCCTTCATCGCCCGCCAGATGGTCGCGCGGATGGTGAGTTCCGATCCCCTGGGACGCATCGGGCAGATTCTTCCCGAACTGTTGCTGACCGGTGCCCTTCCGCCGGCCCAGGCGATCGACGACTTTTGGGACAAATCCGCGACCCGTGACCTGTGGGACAGCACGCTGAGGGCCCTTGCGCCAGGCGATACCGGGATCGGGCGGGCCGGGCTGGCGGCCCTGTTTGGTCAGATTGCCCAGCGCCATCTGGGCCCGGAAACGGAGCAGATCCTGGCGCGGACCTGGGCGAATTATGACGCGCTGGAGGCCGACCTGCCGTTGCAGCCCAACACCGGCGCGATCCTGACCACGCATCTCGCTGCGCTGACGCTGGCGCTGCATCAGGCGCTTGTCGCGGGCAACCGGACATCCGCGCAAAGCCACGCATTGATCCACGCGATCGGCTGGGACATCTATGCCCGCATGGCGGCCCTGCCGCTGGAACTGGCCCGCGCGATCACCACCAACCCGGCCAAACGGCTGCGGATCGCCACCGATGCCTTTCGCCGGTTCCCCTTCGGGCCACCGGGATATGGCTGGCGCGATATCAGCGCGGGCGACAACGTCGTGGCGTTCAACTGCACGAAATGTCCGGTCGCGGAATTCTTTGTCCAAAAGGACCAGGCCGCGCTTTGCACCGCGACATGGTGCGCGCTGGATTTTCCTCTGGCCGAAAAATGGGGCGGGCGGCTGGTGCGGAACCAGACGATCGCCGGCGGCCACGATCACTGTGACTTTCGCTGGCACGCAGGCGCAAGAGCAGACGACGCAGTAACACATGAGGCGGGACAAGATGCAGAATAACGACAAGGGCCATGACGCCCATGGCAGCTACCGGGAAGGGTCGATCAGTCTGGGCGGCGCCGTCGCCATGGGCACCGGGGTGATGATCGGCGCCGGGATCTTCGCGCTGACCGGGCAGATCGCCCAGCTTGCCGGGCCGCTTTTCCCGCTGGCCTTCATCGTTGGCGCGATTGTGACAAGCTTCAGCTCATACAGCTATATCAAGATGTCGAACGCCTGGCCCTCGGCCGGGGGCATCGCGATGATCTTGCAAAAATGCTATGGAACCGGGGCCATCGCGGCGGGTGCCGCCTTGCTGATGGCGTTGAGCATGGTGATCGCCGAAAGCCTGGTGGCGCGCACTTTCGCCACCTATGTTCTGCGGCCCTTCGACATCACCGGCGGGCCGTTGGTGCCGCTTCTGGCGGTCGCGGTGATCGGCTTTGCGTTCATCGTCAATATCGCCGGAAACCGGTCGGTGGGATTGTTCTCGCTTATCATGGCGGCGATCAAGATCGGCGGCATCGCGCTGTTCGGCATTGCCGCGCTGTGGTCCAGCGGGTTCCAGTTCGCCGCCGCCTCGCAGACCGGCGGCTCCTTCGGTATCGTCGGTTTCACCGCCTCGGTCGCGCTGGCGATCCTGGCGTTCAAGGGCTTCACCACCATCACCAACAGCGGCTCCGAGGTGCAAAACCCTAACCGGAACGTGAGTCGCGCCATCATTATTTCCATTGCCGCCTGCGTGGTGATCTACACCCTGGTCGGTTTTGCCGTGGCCAGCAACCTGTCCCTGGCGGAAATCATCAAGACCCAGGATTACTCCCTTGCGGCTGCCGCGCGTCCGGCGCTGGGGGATTATGGCCTCTGGTTCACGGTCGCCATTGCCATGACGGCCACCTCCGGTGGCATTCTGGCCAGCATTTTTGCTGTCTCGCGCATGCTTGCCAT
>CAJQNQ010000261.1 GCA_905479725.1 uncultured Paracoccaceae bacterium
GCGGGCGGCCATGGCCTGGCGACAGCGTTCTACCTGGGCAAGAATTTCGGCATCACCAAGGTGGCGGTGATCGAAAAGGGCTGGCTGGGCGGTGGCAATACCGGGCGCAACACCACTATCATCCGCTCGAACTATCTTCAGGACCCGTCCGCCGCGATCTACGAAAAGGCGCGCAGCCTCTACGAGACGATGTCGCAGGTTCTGAACTACAACGTGATGTTCAGCCCGCGCGGCGTGATGATGCTGGCGCAGACCGAGCACGAGGTGCGCGGCTACCGGCGCACCGCTTACGCCAACGCATTGCAAGGCGTGGATACACGCTTCATCGGCCCGGCCGAGGTCAAGCAACTGGTGCCGATCATGAACATCGACGGCCCGCGCTATCCGGTGCTGGGGGCTTTGTGGCAGGCACGCGGCGGTACCGCGCGCCATGATGCCGTGGCCTGGGGCTATGCCCGGGCCTGTTCGGACATGGGCATGGACATCATCCAGAACTGCGAGGTCACGGGGGTGGAAAGCGTCGGCGGCAAGGTGTCGGCGGTGCAAACGACAAAAGGGACGATCGGCTGCGGCAAACTGGGCCTCGTCGTCGCCGGGCATTCGGGGCATCTGGCCGACATGGCCGGCTTTCGCCTGCCGGTGGAATCGGTGGCATTGCAGGCCATGGTGTCGGAACCGATCAAGCCTTGCATGGACGTGGTGGTCATGGCCAACACGGTGCATGGCTACATGAGCCAGTCCGACAAGGGCGAGATGGTCATCGGCGGCGGCACCGACCATTTCAACAATTACACCCAGCGCGGCAGCTGGCACCATATCGAGGAAACCGTGCGCGCTTTGGTCGAAACCTTCCCCATGCTGTCGCGCCTGAAGATGCTGCGCCAATGGGGCGGGATCGTCGACATGACCGGCGACCGTTCGCCCATATTGTCGAAAACACCGCTGGAAAACTGCTTCGTGAACTGCGGCTGGGGCACCGGCGGGTTCAAGGCGATCCCGGGCTCGGGCTGGGGCATGGCCGAACTGATGGCCAAGGGTGAAAGCCCGCTGACCGCCGAATTCAGCATGTATCGCTTCCGCGAGGGCAAGTTCATCGACGAAAGCGTCGCCGCCGGGGTGGCGCATTGATGCAAACCCGTCACCGCTGCCCGCTTCATCTTTCCCAAAATACTCCGGGGGTGCGGGGGCTGGCCCCCGCGTTCACCACCATTGAACGGAGCCCGACATGCTTCTTCTAACCTGCCCCTGCTGCGGCGTCAGCGCCGAGGAAACCGAGTTTTCAAACGGCGGCGAGGCGCATCTGAAGCGCTTCGGCCCCGGGTCGTCCGATGCCGAATATGAGGCCTACATGTTCGCCCGCAAGAACCCGCGCGGCGTGCATTTTGAGCGCTGGCGCCATGCCTTTGGCTGCGGCAAGTGGTTTCTGGCCGCGCGTTGCACCACCACGCTGGAGGTGTTCGGCACTTATCCCGCGCAGACGCTGGAACCGCCCGCCGAGATCATCGCCAGGATCAAAGCCCGCCGCCCGGACTGGGAGGGACTGAAATGAGCCACCGTTTGCCGGCGGGCGGCCGCCTGATCGACCGCAGCCGCCCGCTTGATTTCACGTTCAACGGCCGCACGATGCGCGGATTTGCCGGTGACACGCTGGCCGCCGCCATGATGGGCGCGGGCCAGACGCTGGTCGGACGCTCGTTCAAATACCACCGCCCGCGTGGCGTCGTTGCCGCCGGGGCCGAGGAGCCCAACGCTCTGGTCGGCCTTGGTGAAGGCCAGCGGTTCGAGCCGAACCAACGCACCACCACGACCGAATTGTTCGCCGGGCTGAAGGCTGAAAGCCAGAACCACTGGCCCAGCCTGGACTTCGACATGGGCGCGATCAACAGCAAGCTGTGGCGCTTTTTCCCGGCGGGGTTCTATTACAAGACCTTCATCCAGCCGCGCGCCTTCTGGAAACATGTATACGAGCCGATCGTGCGCAAAACGGCCGGTCTGGGCAAGGCCCCGCACCCCGAAACGCGGGATGTGGACCGGTATGAACAGCTTTATGCGTTCTGTGATGTGCTGGTCGCGGGCGGTGGCGTTGCCGGGCTCAGCGCCGCGCTGGGTGCCGCGCGCGCCGGCAAACGCGTGATCGTGATGGAGCAGACCGCCCATTTCGGCGGGCGGGCCGTGGTCGATGGCGCGATGATCGACGGAATGGACGCCGACACCTGGGTCTCGGGTGCCGTGGCGGATCTGCGCGGCATGGACAACGTCACCGTGCTCGAGCGCACGATGGTCGCCGGGGTTCATGACCATGGCTATATTCTGGGCTATCAGCGCGTCGCCGATCATGAGCCGGGCGCCGACAAGCCGCGCCACCGCCTGTGGCGGGTGCGTGCCGGGGAACTGGTATCCGCCACCGGTGCGATCGAGCGGCCGCTGTCCTTTGCGGGCAACGATATTCCGGGCGTGATGCTGGCCTCGGCGGTGCGCGATTACGTGGTCAACTGGGCGGTGTCGCCCGGTCGGCGGGTGGTGGTCGTCACCAACAATGACGACGCGTATCGCACCGCGTTGGCGCTGCACGCCGCCGGGGTAACCGTGGCCGCCGTCATCGACGCCCGCGCCGAAGTCACCGGCGATTTGCCCGCCAAGGTGCGCGCAGCCGGCATCCGCGTGGCCGAAGGCACGGCGATCCGTCATGTCGAGGGCGGCAAGGCCGTGACCGGCGTGGCCCTGTGTCGGTTCGACAGCGATGGCGGCGCGGTCACCGAAACGCTGCCCTGTGACGCCGTGGCGATGTCTGGTGGCTGGTCGCCGGTGGTGCATCTGTGGTCCCATTGTGGTGGCAAGCTGACCTGGGACGCGCCGCGCGCGCTGTTTCGCCCTGATCCCGCCCGCCCGCCGCTGGGCCATGACGGCCAGGGTTTTGTCACCTGCGTCGGTGCGTCGAACGGCGATCTGGGGGATGACGGCTATGCCCCCATGCTGCCCGTCTGGCTGATGCCCGCGCAGGCCGATTACGCGCTGCGCAGCAAGATGTGGCTGGACCCGCAGAACGATGTGAAGGTGTCGGACGTGCAACTGGCCGCCAGGGAAGGCTATGCCTCGGTCGAGCATACCAAACGCTACACCACGCTGGGCATGGCCACGGATCAGGGCAAGCTGTCGAACATCAACGGTCTGGCAATCCTGTCGGATGCGCTGGGCCAGCCGATCCCGCAGACCGGCACCACCACGTTCCGCCCGCCCTACACGCCCATTTCGCTGGGCGCGATCACGGGCGAGGCACGCGGGCCGATCTTCCAGCCGCTGCGCCGCACGCCGATGCACGCCTGGCACGAGGCGCAGGGCACCTATTGGGAGCCGGTCGGCCACTGGCGCCGCCCGTATTGCTATCCGCGCACGGGTGAAAGCCATGCCGACGCCGTGATCCGGGAAATCAACCAGACCCGCAACTCGGTGGGGATGCTGGATGCCTCGACCCTGGGCAAGATCCTGGTCCGCGGCCCGGATGCCGGCAAGTTCATGGACATGCTCTATACCAACATGATGAGCACTCTGAAGGTCGGCAAATGCCGCTACGGGCTGATGTGCAACGAAAACGGCTTCTTGTCGGATGACGGCGTGGTCGCGCGCCTGTCGGAGGACAGTTTCCTGTGCCACACGACTTCGGGCGGGGCCGACCGCATCCACGCCTGGATGGAGGACTGGCTGCAATGCGAATGGTGGGACTGGAAGGTCCATGTGGTCAACCTGACCGAACAATTCGCGCAGATCGCCGTGGTCGGCCCCAATGCCCGCAAGGTGTTGGAAAAGATGGGAACGGATATCGACCTGTCGCGCGAGGCGCTGCCGTTCATGGACTGGCGCGAGGGCACGGTCGGAGGGGTGCGCGCGCGCGTGTTCCGCATCTCGTTCTCGGGCGAGTTGTCCTATGAGGTCGCGGTGCCGGCATCCCAGGGCCAGGCCTTCTGGACCGCCGTGGCCGAGGCGGGCGCGGACTTCGGCATCATGCCCTACGGCACCGAGGCGCTGCACGTCATGCGGGCCGAAAAGGGCTTCATCATGATCGGTGACGAAACCGACGGCACAATCATCCCGCAGGATTTGAACCTGCACTGGGCGATCTCCAAGAAGAAGGAAGATTTCCTGGGCAAGCGCGGGATGGAACGCTCAAACATGATCTCGCCGGATCGCTGGAAACTGGTTGGCATTGAAACGCTGGATGGCTCGGTCCTGGAAGATGGCGCGCTGGCGCCGCTACCCGGCACCAACGCCAATGGGCAACGCGAAACGCAGGGGCGCATCACCTCCAGCTACTTTTCACCCACATTGGGCAAGGGCATCGCCATGGCGCTGGTGCATCGCGGGCCGGACCGCATGGGCGACGAGATCGAGTTCCAGGGCAAGGGTGGCGCGAGGGTGAAAGCCCGCATCGTGGACCCGGTGTTCTATGACAAGGACGGGGAGAAGCAGAATGTCTGAGGCCGTCAGCGCATTGCCCCACGCGCCGTATTCGGGGATCGTGGAATTGTCGGAGGCCGGGCTGACCGGGATGATCACCCTGCGCGGCGATCTGGCTTCGGCGCCGGTTGCGGCGGCGGTTCTGGCCGCCACGGGTGCGGCGGTTCCGGACATCCGCCGCCTGACGATGGGCGACAGCGGCAAGGCGGCCTGGATGTCACCCGATGAGTTGTTGCTGATCGTGCCCTATGGCGATGTGTCGGCGCGGCTTCAGTCAATGAGCGCCGCGTTTGGCGACGCCTTCGCCACCGCCGCCGATGTATCGGATGCCCGTGCGATGATCTCGGTCACGGGCGCACAGGCGCGCGACGTTCTGGCCAAGATCTGCCCGGTCGATTTTGCCGATTTCGCCGTTGGCGAGGTGCGCCGCACCCGTGCCGCGCAGGTCGCCGCCGCGCTTTGGCGCGAGGACGAGGAGACCTGGTCGATCATCTGCTTCCGGTCCGTTGCGCACTACATGTGGGACATGGTGCAAACCGTCGCGCGGCCAGGTAGCGAGGTCGGGCTGTATCGGAAAAGCTAAGGTGGGGTTAACCCCACCCTACCCGCAGCCAAGGATGTTCTGAAAGACGACACGCGGCGCACCGATGGTTGCGCCGCCTTTGAGTATTTTTTGAAAGATGAAGGCGGGAATTCAGGGCGCGGAACGCGCGCTGCGAGGTGACAGGCAATCGAATTGGGTCCGCTGTTCGCGCGGGCCCATTTTTTTTGGGCAATTCGCAAAAAGATGTTTGAGCATTGGAAAAAATAGGGTAAGAAAAATTGAGGCAAGAAAAAATCAGGCAAAAATGGCCGCCCAGCCACCGCGACCCAGAATGCCGCCGCTTACCG
>CAJQNQ010000262.1 GCA_905479725.1 uncultured Paracoccaceae bacterium
TTGGAGGTGGGTACCGGAATCGAACCGGTCTTCACGGATTTGCAATCCGGTGCGTAACCTCTCCGCCAACCCACCGTTGCCAAGGTTGCGTTCGATTTAGCGGCTGCGGCGGGGCGGCGCAAGAGGGCGCGGACGGATTCGCGGCGCGGCAGCCGGGAAGGGCGGGCGCGCACCGCGCCCACCCGAATTTGGCGCTTACATGTGAATGGGGCCGTCGCCACAGGCCAGTGCCGCCTCGCGCACCGCTTCCGAATAGGTCGGATGCGCGTGGCAGGTCAGCGCCACGTCCTGCGCCGACGCACCGAATTCCATGGCCACACAGATTTCGTGGATCAGGTCGCCGGCTGCCGGGCCGATGATGTGGCAGCCCAGAATGCGGTCGGTGTCCTTGTCGGTCAGCAGTTTCACGAAACCTTCGGCCTGGAACACCGCCTTGGCGCGGGCATTGCCCATGAAGCTGAACTTGCCGACCTTGTAGGCGCGGCCTTCGTCCTTCAACTGCTGCTCGGTCTTGCCGACGGTGGCCACTTCGGGCGCGGTGTAGATCACGCCGGGGATCACATCGTAATTCACATGCCCGTGCTTGCCGGCGATCACCTCGGCCACGGCCATGCCCTCGTCCTCGGCCTTGTGGGCCAGCATCGGGCCGACAACGGCGTCGCCGATCGCGTAGACGCCGGGGATGTTGGTGGCGAATTGACCGTTGATCCTGATCTGCCCGCGCGGTTCCTTCTCCACGCCCAGCGCGTCCAGCCCCAAACCGTCGGTGAAGGGACGGCGGCCCGTGGCGACCAGCACGATATCGGCCTTGATCTGATGCGCGCTGTCATCCTTGCGCAGGGTATAGGACACTTCGGCGGCCTTGCCCTTGCGCTCGGCCTTGCTGACGGCGGCACCCATGACGAATTTCAGGCCCTGCTTGCCCAGGATCCGCTTGAAGGTCTTGGCGACCTCGGCGTCCATGCCGGGGGTGATTTCATCGAGATATTCGATCACCGTCACGTCGGTTCCGAGGCGCGCATAGACCGAACCCATTTCCAGCCCGATCACGCCCGCGCCGATCACCACCATCGATTTCGGGGGTTTGGCCAGGGTCAGGGCGCCGGTCGACGAGACGATGACGTCCTCATCCATCTCGACCCCGTTCAGCGGTGACGGCTCGGAACCCGAAGCGATGACGATATTCCTGGCCGTATGGGTTTCATCCCCCACCTGAACCTGCCCCGCCTTGGGGATGCTGGCCCAACCCTTGATCCAGGTGACCTTGTTTTTCTTGAACAGGAATTCGATCCCCTTGGTGTTGGTGCCGACGACATCATCCTTGTAGGCCTGCATCTGCGTCCAGTCGACCTTCGGCCTGGCGACCTTCAGGCCCATCTTCTCGAAATTATGCTCGGCCTCGTGCAGGCTGTGGGTGGCATGCAAGAGCGCCTTGGACGGTATGCAGCCCACATTCAGGCAGGTGCCGCCCAGGGTTTCGCGCCCCTCGACGCACGCGACCTTCAGGCCCAGTTGCGCGGCGCGGATGGCGCAGACATAACCGCCGGGTCCGGCGCCGATCACGATGAGGTCGAAGTCAGCCATGTGTGGTCTCCTTTGGTGGCTCGGGTCGGGGGCGCTTCGCCCCCCTCGGCGCGTGCGCGCCTCACCCCCCGAGGATATTTTGGGACAGATGATGGGATCAGATCAGGGCAGCGATCAGCAGGGTTACGGTGGCCAGAAACCCCGCAAACCAGATCAGCGAACGCCACGGGGCGAGGCCGAAATAATAGGCGGGGATGTAGAGGATGCGGGCGAACAGAAAGGTCCAGGCGGCGGCCTGCGTGGTGGCGGTGGACTGGTCGGTCAGGGTGATGACGAGGGTGGCGATGGTGAAGAGGATCAACCCCTCGAAATGGTTGTTGAACGCGCGGTAGAGGCGGCCGGGTTTGGGGCTGAGCATTTCAGCCAGCGGTTTGCCAAGGCGCTGCGGATCCCGCGCGGACAGGGTTCTCGCCGGGCCGACATCGAGGTTGGCGCTGACCGACATGAGGCCGAATTGCACAACCTGGAGAAGCGCGGCGAGGGTGAGGGTGAGGAGTTCGGGGGTCAATGCTTCAACACAACGTATCTTGAAAGCTTCTTGGCAAGGTTTAGCTGTGGCCCCCATTGGTCGACACCGGCGATGCTACAGATATCTTGCGCAATGAATTGGTCCAGTTGCTCGGCAAATTGAATGCCAAAAAGCGTTACGTGCAGCGACTTATCTCTCTGTGGGGCGGCTTCATATGCTGTTCGCAATGCGGCCGCTAATTCTTGAGCGTTCATGTCAAAACATCCATTCTAAGTGCCGACAATGTTTGCCCCTACGGGACGGCTGAGCGCCCCGTAGGGTGCGTGGTTCCACGCACCTTTACAAATCCATCAGCAACCGGCGTGGGTCTTCCAGCGCCTCCTTGACGCGCACCAGGAAGGTCACGGCGCCCTTGCCGTCAACGATCCGGTGGTCATAGGACAGGGCCAGATACATCATCGGGCGGATCTTGATTTCGCCGTTGATGACCATCGGGCGGTCCTGGATCTTGTGCATGCCCAGAATGCCCGATTGCGGGGGGTTCAGGATCGGCGAGGACATCAGCGAGCCATAGACACCGCCATTGGAAATCGTGAACGTCCCGCCCTGCATCTCGGCCATGCTGAGCTTGCCGTCGCGGGCGCGCTTGCCCTTTTCGGCGATGGCTTTCTCGATCTCGGCAAAGGACATGCGGTCGGCGCCACGGATGACCGGAACGACCAGCCCCGCCGGGGTGCCGGCGGCGACGCCCATGTGCACGAAGTTCTTGTAGACCACATCGGTGCCGTCGATTTCGGCGTTGACCTCGGGCACTTCTTTGAGCGCATGGCAGCAGGCCTTGGTGAAGAAGGACATGAAGCCCAGCCGCACGCCGTGCTTCTTCTCGAACTGGTCCTTGTAGGCGTTGCGCAGGGCCATCACCCCGGAGATCGGAAGAGCACACG
>CAJQNQ010000263.1 GCA_905479725.1 uncultured Paracoccaceae bacterium
CACCGCCACCAACGCCAATCACGGAGCGTCGATCCTGTTCTGAGCCAAAGACACTCGCAGACCTCATCTTGCCAAAAATACTCCGCAGGGATCCTCAAGGGGGATCGCATCCCCCTTGAGCGGCGCGTGGGGCCGCCCCCACCGGCGCGTTGAAGGGGCACCCGCCCCTGAAACGCGCCGCCTCGCCAACGCCGGCGGCAACACGGCGCCTCACCCCAACTCCGCCTTCACCCCAATCCAGGCGTGTAGCGGCGCTCCAGCCAGCGGAACCCTAGCGTGATGATCCCGGCGATCGCCATGTAGATCACCGCCAGCAGCAGCAGCGGTTCGTAGATGATGAACGTGTCCTGGCGCACACGCCCGGCAACCGCGTAGATCTCGATCACCGTGATCGTCGCCACCAGCGGTGTGGCCTTCAGTTGCAGGATCGTCTCGCCGCCCAGCGTCGGCAGCGCGCGCGCCAGCGCCTGCGGCAGCCAGATGCGGCGCAGCACCGCCCAGCGGCTCAGCCCATAGGCGCGCGCGGCCTCCAACTGCCCGTGCGGCACCGATTTGAACGCACCGCGCATCACCTCGCCCTCGTATCCCGCGTAGCTCAGGCTCAGTGCCATCAGCGCATAAGGCCAGGCCTGCCGCAGATAGGGCCACAATTCGGACGACCGGATCCACGGGTATTGCGGAAACAGGCTGCCCAGGCCGAAATAGATCAGCCAGATCTGCAACAGCAGCGGCGTGCCCCGGATGATCGTGCAGAACCAGCGCGCCGGCGCGGCCAGAAGTCGCGGACCGGCGGCCTGCGCCAGCCCCAGCGGCACGGCCAGCGTGAAGCCGATCAGCACCGACAGCGCCATCAGCCACAGCGTGCGCCAGATGCCTTCGACGCCCAGTTGCCAATAGCGCGGGATCCAGTCCCAGCGCAGGCTCAGCGCCGCCCAAAGGACCAGTCCCAGGGCGACAAGAAGCAGCATGATCCTGTGCGGTTTGACCCAGCCGCGCATCAGCTCCGCGCCCCCGCCTGGCCACGCCTGAACCGCGTTTCAATCCAGCCGAACACCCGGCCCGACACCAGCGTCATGATCAGATAAAGCGCCCCCGCAGCCAGGAAAAAGGTGAAATAGGCGCGCGTCGATCCCGCCGCCTGCCGGGTTTCCAGCGTCAGTTCCGAAAAGCCGACGATCGCCAGCAGCGCGGTGTCCTTGGTGGCGATCAGCCACAGGTTCGACAGGCCCGGCAGCGCCAGCGGCAGCATCGCCGGAAAGGTCACGCGCCGGAAGGTCTGGAACCGCGTCATGCCGTAAGCGCGCGCGGCCTCGATCTGGCCCGCGGGCACGGCCTGAATCGCGCCGCGCAGCACCTCGGTGGCATAGGCCCCCTGCACCACCCCCAGAACGCCGATCCCGGCGGCCAGGCCGGAAATCTCGATCGGCCGGTAGCCCAGGGCGCGCAGCGCCTGGTTCAGAAGGTCGGTGCCCGCGTAATACAGGATCAGGATCAGGACCAATTCGGGCACCGCGCGCACGACGGTGGTGTAGACCGCCATCAGGTCACGGGTCACCGGGCCGCCCGACAGCTTGCCAAGCGCCCCGCCGATGCCGATCACGCAGCCCAGGAAGAAGGCGCCAAGCGCGATGATCAGCGAATTGACCGCGCCGCGCACAAGATTGCCGCCCCAACCCGGAGGTTCGAGCGACAACAACGTGACCGAGGCCTCAAGCCCCGGCCACCATTGGTATATCCAGTCCAACACCGGTCGGCGCCGGCCTTAGCTGCCGTAGATCGACGTTTCGAAATAGCGCGCCGTGATCTCGTCATAGGTGCCGTTCGCCACAATGGTGGCGATGCCCCGGTTCAGCGCGGCGCGCAGCTCGTCATCGCCCTTGCGGACACCGGCGCCGACGCCGCGGCCCAGGATCGAGACGTCATTGGCCACGGTTCCCTTGACCTCGCAGCAGGCCGCGCCGGCCTCGGTCGCCAGGAAATCGGCCAGCGCCAGCGCATCGGCCTGGGTCGCATCGATCCGGCCCGAGGCCAGATCCTGGTTGGCTTCGTCCTGCGTCTGATAGGTGCGCAATTCACTGCCGGCCTCGAAATAGGTCTGGGCATAGGCCTGGTGGATGGTCGACACCTGAACGCCGATCACCATGCCGGCCAGCCCCTCGGGCGTGGCATCCATCTGCATGTCGCGCTGACCGACGATCACGGTCGGGGTGTTGTAATAGGGGTCCGAGAAATCGATGGTCTGCAAACGGTCCTCGGTGATCGACATCGACGACATGATGGTATCGATCCGGCCGGATACCAGCGCCGGGATGATCCCATCCCACGCGGTGGGCGTCAGTTCGCATTCCAGGTCCGCGGCGGCGCACACGGCGTCGATGATCTCGATCTCCCAGCCGACCCAGTTGCCGGCCGCATCGGGGGTCGAAAACGGCGGATAGGGTTCCGCGGCCACGCCGACGCGCACGGTCTGTGCCTGCACGGCGCCGGCCATCAGCGCCAGCGCCGCGGCGCCCGAAAGAAATAGCTTTTTCATGTCTCTCACTCCTGTTGAACGGGCGGTCTGCGCCACCCGGGCGGGTGCAGCCTATGCCCAGAATTTCCGGTTTGCACGTCTTTCTTTTCGCTTGCGAGCACTGGATTGCGCGGTAATTATGCAAACGTATAATTTCAAACCGGAAAAATCCCCATGTCTTACGGCCCCGAAGACCGCGCCCTGCCCCTGTCCCGCGTCATCATGCGTCAACCCGGGCCGGCGCTGGCCAAGGCTGACGCGACGGAATGGCATTATGGCCCTCAATTCGACCCCGCTCGCGCGCAGGCGCAGCACACTGCGCTGGCGCGGATCGTCGCTGATTCGGGGGCCGAGGTTCACTGGATCCCCGCCCGCGATGACGGGCTGGCCGATGCGATGTTTGTCCAGGATCCGTCCTTCGTAACGCGCGCGGGCGCGGTGATCCTGAACATGGGCAAACCGCTGCGCCGGGCCGAGCCCGCGCTGCACGTCGCCGCCTATGCCGCGCTGGGGGTGCCGGTTCTGGGCCAGCTTACCGGTGAGGCCACCGTCGAATCCGGCGATTGCGTCTGGATCGACCCCGACACCCTGGCCATCGGACGCGGAGCGCGCTCCAATCAGGCGGGGATCGATGCCGTGGCGGCGTTGCTGGCGCCGCAGGGGCAACGGGTTGTCGGCTATGACCTGCCCTACTGGACCGGTCCCGACGCCTGCCTGCACCTGATGTCGCTGATCTCGCCGATCGCGCCGAAAATGGCTCTGATCCACGCGCCCTTGATGCCCTATGCGCTGTGGGCCGACCTGCGCGCGCGCGGCTGGACGCTGCTGCACGCCCCTGAGGAGGAATTCGCCGACTCGAACGGTCTGAGCCTGAACGTGCTGATGCTTTCGGCGCGCAATGTGGTGATGGTCGACGGCTTTCCCAGAACGCGCGCGCTGATGGAGGCCCACGGCTGCACCGTTCAGGTGTTCGCAGGGGACGCGCTGTGCATCGCCTGCGAAGGCGGCCCCACATGCCTGACGCGCCCTGTGTTGCGCGCATGACGCCGCGCCGCGCCTTCACCCGCGAAGGCGAAGAGGCCCGGCGCGCCGCGCTGATCGCCGCCACGCTGGACCTGATCGCCGAGGGCGGCCCGCAAGCCGCCACGGTGCGCGCCATCGCGCTGCGCGCGGGGGTGACGCAGGGGCTGATCCGGCACTATTTCGCCTCCAAGGAGGAATTGACCGCCGCCGCCCACGAGGCCCTGATGACCGAATTGACCGAGGCCAGCGCGGCGCGGCTGGATCAAATGTCAGACACCCACGCGGGGCGGCTGGCCAAGTTTGTCGCGGATGCCGTGTCGCCCCCGGTCACCGCGCCGCGCGCCGTCTCGCTCTGGGCTGCGTCGATGCACCTGGTTGCCCGCGATCCGCATATGCGCGCGGTGCACGAGGCGACCTATCTGGCGTTTCGTGACCGGCTGGAACGGCTGATCCGCGACGCGCTGGCAGAGGCCGGGCGCTTTACCGGGGACAGCCGCGATCTGGCGATCGCCGCCAACGCCCTGCTGGACGGGCTGTGGATCGAAGCGGGCGCGCTGCCCGAGCTCTTCAGTCCAAAGCAGCTAAAATCAATTGCAATCAAGGTACTCTCGCGCCTTCTTCAGATAAGCTTGCCCGAGGTCTGACCATGGAATACGCCGCCGTCACCACTGCCCTCGCTGGTCTGGGCTCGGACAAATGGGTGCTCAACGCAGCCGCGCAACGCCGCAAGGCGCTGGGTCGCCAGATTCTGAACCTGACCATCGGCGAACCTGATGTTCCGACCCCGCCCGACCTGATCGACAAGGCCTGCCAGGCGATGCGCGCGGGGCGCACGGGCTATTCCAACGGCCGGGGCGAGGAGACGCTGCTGGCGGCGCTGTCGGCGCGCTACACGCGCAGCCTGGGGCGCGCCATCGCCAGCGACAGGTTCCTGTGCCTGCCGGGCACGCAAACCGCGCTGTATCTGGTGTTCCGCGCCCTGTGCGATCCGGATTGCGAAGTGATCGTCGGCGACCCGATGTATGCCACCTACGAGGGGCTGATCCGCGCATCGGGCGCGGTGCCGGTGCCGGTTCCCCTGGCGCCCGAGCACGGATTTCGCCTGCAACCGCAAGCCGTGCGCGCCGCCATAACCCCCCGGACCCGCGCGATCTTCCTGAACACCCCGCACAATCCGACCGGCGCCATCCTGCGCCCCGAGGATCTGCGCGCGCTGGGCGCCCTGGCGGCCGCGCATGATCTGTGGATCGTCTCGGACGAGGTCTATGCCGATCTGACCCATGACCAGCGCGCCTTCACCTCGGCGCTGGCGGACCCGGCATTCGAGGACCGCACGATCCTGGCGGCTTCGATCTCGAAAAGCCACGCCGCGCCGGGGTTCCGTTCCGGCTGGGTGGTCGGCCCGGCAGCGTTCTGCGCGCGCGCCCTGCCGCTGTCGGAAACCATGTTGTTCGGCTCTCAGCCCTTCATCGCCGACATGACCGCGCAGGCGCTCGGCGCCCCTCCCAGCCTGGCGCGCGGCATGGCCGACCGAATGGCCAACCGGGCCCGCATCATCCGGGACGCGCTGGACGGCGTGGCAGGCCTGAAGGTCAGCCGGCCCGAAGCCGGAATGTTCGCGCTGATCGATATTCGCAACTTGTCCAATGATTCCTTGCAATTCGCCCTGGATCTGTTGGAAAAGACAGATGTCGCGGTGATGCCGGGCGCCTCTTTCGGGACGGCCCTGGAAGGGTGGCTGCGCGTCGCCCTCAACGCGTCGGATGCCGAAACCAGTGACGCCTGTGCGCGTATCCGTTCTTTTGTTGAAGGCCAGACTACATGACGCAAGTTCACATGAAGAGTGTCGCGCAAACCCTTGTAGATTGGCTGAAATCCATGGGGGTCGATGTCATGTTCGGCATCCCCGGCGTGCACACGATCGAACTGTATCGCGCGTTGCCCGGGTCTGGCATCCG